>JAFDAP010000099.1 GCA_019313765.1 Deltaproteobacteria bacterium
ACTCAAGCGGCTCAGGAAAAACCTGAATTTAACAGTCTACTGTTCAGAAAAGAACCATTGAACCGTGAACCTAGAACTTTGAACCTGTGTAGTTACTATTTTTCTTACTCAAGGATCTTCTCCAATTGAGCCGCATCAGTTATTGGCGTTTTACAGGCATATTGCTGACATACATACGCTGTGGATTTATTCTTAATTGGATACATATTTTTTACAAAGGGCGATATACCCTCAAGCCTTTGTCCGTCAGGCCCATCAGGATATAGAAGCACAATCTTGTTGGGTATAAAACTTTTCCGAACAGCTTTCACCATGGCCTGAGTAGTCTCAAGTGATGGATCTCCGGCAATGACAATCTCCTGAGTCGGACCGAACATGAAATCAAGTGCGACCAATAGCTGGGTATAAGCCATAGGAAAGGATGCGACCTCTTTTGAAAAAGCCCCTGTCAGTTGTTCAGCCTTTTGCTCTAAACCAGGATTTCCTGTAATCCGGCCAAGACGCAAAAAATTCAGAGCCGCTACAGAATTACCCGAAGGAAGCGCCCCATCGTATATCTCTTTGCTGCGGGTGATAAGGGTCTCATTCCCTTTCCCCGTAAAATAAAGTCCTCCTCCCTGCTTATCCCAGAAGATGTCAAGCATCGCCTGATTCAGGGCAATGGCTTTCTCAAGACATGAAACGTCAAAAGTGGCCTCATATAATTCAATAAGTCCCCAGACCAGAAATGCATAGTCATCTAAGTATCCAGGATACGCTGCCTCCCCTTGCCTGTAACGACGTAGAAGCCTGCCATCAGTCGTCCTGAGATCTTTCATGATAAAGTCAACGGCTTTACCGGCTGCGTCCGCATATGCCTGGTCACCAAAGACCTGGTAACCTTTTGCAAAGGCAGCAATCATGAGGCCGTTCCAGGAGGTGAGAATCTTGTCGTCTTTCAAAGGATGAACTCGTTTTTTTCGGGCCATAAAGAGCTGCACTCTGGCGTCTTCCAAAAGACTTTCGAATTCTTTAAGGCCTATTCCTTCCTTATTCGCAAAGATCTCGGGATGCACAGGGATATGGGGAATACTGTGGCCATCCTCAAAGTTGCCTGCATCTTTGATCTCGTAGAAACGGCAGAAGAGTCCGCCTATCTTTTCTCCCAGATTTTTTTTGACCTCCGCGGGAGTCCATACGTAAAACAACCCTTCCTTCCCTTCGCTGTCAGCGTCTTCTGCACAATAGAATCCACCTTCGGGGTCGGTCATATCGCGCAGAACATAGGTAAATATCTCGCGGGCTACCTGGCCGAATTTGGCCTTCCCTGTTACCTGGTACGCCTCTATGTATGCCATTGCCAGCATGGCCTGATCGTAGAGCATCTTTTCAAAGTGAGGTACCAGCCATCTCTCATCCACGGAATATCGGTGAAAACCAAAGCCAATGTGATCAAAAATGCCGCCACGTCTCATTTCATCCAAGGTCTTTTCCACCATTTTTAGCGCATTAGGATCCGAACTCCGCTTGTGCCATCTCAGAAGAAAGGTGAGATGGTGGGGTGTTGGAAATTTAGGCTCAGTGCCAAACCCACCCCATTTCGGATCATAGGTCCTTGCAAGCTGTTCATACCCCGTTTTCAAGGTGTCCAATCTCACGACCGGACCCGATTTTTCCGAATCATGGGCCTTAATGGCGCTTGTGATTTCCTCGCCCGCCTCCAGTATGCGCGCCCGGTCTTTTTGCCACATAACGGCGATCTGATTGAGAATATCCATTAAGCCGGTCATTCCCATTCGGTTCAACTTAGGGAAATATGTACCCGCAAAAAAGGGTTTGCCTTCGGGTGTCATAAATATGGAGAGGGGCCATCCCCCCCTTCCTGTTATAGCCTGACACACGGACATGTAGATTTTATCAATATCCGGACGCTCTTCACGGTCCACTTTTATGGAGATAAAACGACTGTTCAAAAATCGGGCTACTTCCTCGTCCTCAAAGGACTCGTGTGCCATGACATGGCACCAGTGGCAGGTGGCATAGCCGATAGAGAGGAAGATGGGTTTGTCCTCCTTTTTCGCTTTTTGAAAGGCCTCTTGGCCCCAGGGGTACCAGTTAACGGGGTTCCAAACATGTTGGAGGAGGTAGGGACTCTTTTCCCCAATTAGACGATTTGGAGTCTTTCCTTGTTTTGCATCAACTGAGAACATAATGGCTCCGAAAGAAAAAATTGCAAGAAAGGTCCACAACCATACCGCGATCGTGGCTCCACGCTTCAGCGTAAAAGGTACAGCTCGTATGCTCATTCTCCACTTTTGCTCATTCAAAGTGCTTTATTTATCCCTCTAGTTGCAATAATGAATGGTCAGCCTCCTAATACGAACGCCCTGTAAGTCCCCGCGCCACTTACAATCTGGCTCAAAGCCATAACTAAAACAAAAAGATTGTTTAGGCCGTGGATAAAGGGAAGAAGCCTTCGCTTCTTTTTCTTGCGATTCATGTACAGACCGGACACAAATCCAAAAGCAATAAAGGGCACCATCACAAGCGCAACCTTGCCGTGAATCCCCGTTATAATGACTCCGTGCCAGTAAACGTACACCATGACCATGCCTCCCAGCATACCAGCCAGCAAAACTCCGAGAGCAATCTCCCCCAAAGCGACATGCCGCTTCCACTGAAAGAGGGCCTTTTGATCAAGATGAAGAAATCGAAAGCGTTGTACTCCGAGGTAGAATACGTACACGGCCAGCAGTGTAGCCGAGAGCTGGATGATGGGATGAATAACAAGCATGCCAGACACCTTAAGAAGTTTCTCTACAGAGCGTGCTTCTACTTAAACTCATGTACCGTGATAAAGTCATTTTTGGCCCTTGTTCCGTGACATCCAATACAGCCTTGAGGTTTACCAAAAGGGCCTGCTTTGCCATCAAGGGTATATTTCGCCCAGAACCAGTCTCCGTCTTTGGGGTTGAATCCATTGACCTTATACATCACAGTGATGGCCTTCAGTTCCTTGGCTTTGTCGTAGTTCTCCTTTACTGCAATAGAACCATATTGAACTGGAGGTCTTACCGAATTCAGCGCACGATCGTTCACATAGACCTTGTGTAACGGGCCATGGGGTGCGCGACCGGGCTGCATCCCCTGGTGATCGGGCCAGAAGGACCATTTTTTGTATGGCGAAACCTTGGTGATGTAATTCCACAATGCATCCGGATCTGGACCCGGCATATCCGCAAAGACTATTGAGCCAAAGACTACAAAGGCAGCAATAATCATGATACTGGTAGCTATTTTTGCTTTTTTCATCTCAATCTCCTTTCTAAAGAAATAAAAGTTGACTAGTTTTTGTTTCCAATAGATATTCCTAATCTTTTACTTTGCAGGTGGATATACCAAATAGTGTATAGGGGGGACACCAACCCAAGGCGGCTGTAAAAACTGGCAAAAGCCCAATGGCTCCCCACCAACTCTTGAAATAGGCGCCCACTGCAATCACAATGAGCCCAATGAGCACTCTGATGATTCTATCGGATTTCCCTATGTTGCGTTTCATAAATAGCACCTCCTTTCATGTTTGCGCTAATCCGCACTTCGACAGACTTCACACAGAGGAAGCAAATCGTGGCCGGTTTTGCCGTGACGCCGGGAGGTCCCGGCGCCCCGATAAACGGTTAAAGCTTTTTTTGAAAAAGTTTATTCCTGAGTCGATTTGGCCCGCTCTTCCTGGCTCATCCCGGCCAGACGCTCTATTTCTTTTATGTCAAGGCCCAGACCTTCTGCCACGCGGCGGCCGTAATCAGGGTCGGCCTTGTAGAACACGGCAGTCTGGCGCAACTGAATACGCTTTTGTGCGCCTGAAAGATGGTCCGCAATATTCCCCACCAGATTTTCGCGGTCCTGATCGGTCATGACGTTGCGATACAGATTACCCGCCTGCACGAAATCATCGTTAGGATGGGTATAGGGATGACGCCCCGCTTTTCCGGCCACCTCAAAAGGAGGCTCTCCTGTCGTAGGATCCGGCGCCGGTCCCCCTAAGCTGTTGGGCCAGTAATTGGGTCCGTTGCCTCCGTTGGCATCAACACGCATGAACCCATCACGCTGATAGCTGTTCTCAGGGGCGTATTTAGGTGCGTTCACAGGAATCAGGTGGTAATTGGGTCCAAGTCGGTGAATGTGGGTATCGTGATATGAGAAAAGCCTGGCCTGGAGCATCTTATCCGGCGAGGCGGCAATGCCCGGAACCAGGTTGCCTGGAGAGAATGCAGCCTGTTCTACCTCGGCAAAATAATTAACCGGGTTGCGGTTCAGCACCAGTTTTCCAATTTTGATGGGCGGGACTTCGCCATGGGGCCAGACCTTGGTAATATCAAAAATGTCCCACTGGAAATCTTTGGCCTGTTCCGGTGTAAGGATCTGCATCTCAAGTGTCCATGACGGGTAGTCACCTCTCTCGATGGCATCATATAAGTCTTGGGTGGCGTGATCCGGGTTCTCACCGGAGATGCGTGTCGCCTCTTCTCTTGTCAGGTTCTTTATGCCTTGATCTGTTTTGAAGTGATACTGCACCCAGAAGTAGTCGCCCTTGTCGTTGTACCACTTAAAGGTGTGGCTGGAGTAGCCGTTCATGTTGCGGTAAGTTGCAGGAGTGCCCCGGTCGGAGAAGAGAATGGTGACCTGGTGAATCGACTCCGGTGTAAGCGAGAGAAAATCCCAGAACATGTCAGGGTCTTTGAGGTTTGTTCCCGGATTCCGTTTCTGGGTGTGAATGAAATCAGGGAATTTCAAGGGGTCCCGAATGAAAAACACGGGCGTATTGTTCCCCGTCATGTCGTAGTTTCCCTTCTCGGTGTAAAACTTAACAGCGAAACCACGAGGATCGCGCGCTGCGTCGGCAGAACCCTTCTCCCCGCCCACCGTGGAAAAGCGTACAAAGACCTCGGTTCGCTTGCCTATCTCGGAGAGGAATTTGGCCTTTGTGTATTGGGTTACATCTGCTGTCACTTCAAAATAGCCGCCAGCGCCAGCGCCCTTGGCATGCACAACGCGTTCCGGGATGCGCTCGCGGTCGAAATGGCCCAGCTTCTCCAGCAAGTGAACGTCCTGCATAAGGACCGGCCCACGTTCGCCGGCTGTTTGGCTGTTCAGGTCGTTACCTACCGGAATTCCAAAGGCAGTTGTTAACGTATTGGACACTTCTTTTTTTTTCTTGCTCATTTTCATTTCCCCCTTTTTTTGATTTTTTCTAGTTTACCAAAATCGTAATCTGGTCAGATCATTTTTTGGATTCCAGGCTTAATTCACCCTTTCCTTATGTCCTTTGTTCCATAAGGCGACCCAGGCTTGCCAGGTGGGCCTTTTCTTCTTCTGCTATATCGTAGAGAACGGTCTTGCTTTTATCGTCCTTGGCTTTTTCGGAATATCTCATATAGAGGTCCATGGCCTGGGTCTCGAGCATCATGGCTATACTGAGCATATCGGGCACTGTCTTCATTGAATCCCTGTTTTGTTCCAGAAAATCCTCCGTGGTAAAACCGCCCTCCATCATATCAGAGACGATATTACCTTCAAATGCCTCCCTATCGGTGACGGTTGGTTCGAGCGTGATATACAGATCAAAAAGCCTCTGCTTGTGCTTTTCCTCGATCTTCGCCAGTTTGTTCAGTACACTGACCACTTCCGAGTCATCCATACTTTCAGCTAAGCTCTTGTAAAATCCTGCAAGCCCATCTTCCATTCCGTAGGCAAGAACGATGATCTCTTGAGATGTCTCATCGCCTCTCAATAGAATCATGCCCATCTCCGCAGGGCCGAACGCTGTATGTCCTTGCCAGGCCTTAATCCCTCCCTTCAAATTATAGACTTCATTGAAACCTTTACCTGCCAATAGTTGCGCAGCAGCACGGCTGCGCCCGCCCATGGCTCAGTATGCTATGACAGGCTTTTCAGGGTCCAATTCCTCAAGCCGAGCAGGCAGCTCCGGTAAGGGAACAAGCTTGGCTCCTGGTATCCGGGCTTTTTCGTACTCCTTTGGCTGACGGACGTCCAGAAGGGTAAATGTACCTTCCTTGTTTTCATCCATGTAGGCCTTGGCCTCTTCCGTTTCCATATTTCTTACGGGGGTCAAAAATTGTTTCCATCGCATCACCCTTTTCCTCCTTTATTATCTTCATCGAAACCCATATCCTTATACGATGATTTTTGGTAATAGTTCAGCCGTCTATTTTTCTGACAGGATTAACAGGATGGACTGGATTAATTTTATCCTGTAAATCAGAAGATATATCCTGTTTTTGAGAAACTTTGCTGTTAGCCATGACAGTTTCGTAAAAAGGCATTTCATCAGTCATTACTGCGCTACTCTCGCAATGACTGCATAAGAGACTTTTAACGAAGGTAGTAGTATTGTTTGCATAATAAAAACTATATGATTTTGCTCAACTATGGCCTGAAATGTCCGGGAGAATATGTATTGTTTTAACACTGGATTTTGATTAAGGATGCACAG
>JAFDAP010000100.1 GCA_019313765.1 Deltaproteobacteria bacterium
GACATGGCTGATGAGGTCATGAATGTTTTAAGCTCCGAGGGCGTCGTATTTCATTTAAATGCATCCATAATCCGTACAAGCGACAAGGGCTCCGAGAAAGAGGTGCTGATAAAGAATGAAAATGGAAAAGAACTAAACCTGGGGGCCGAGAAAATATTAGTGGCCATGGGAAGGACGCCAAATCTGGAGGGCCTGGGTCTCAATGATATAGGTGTCGAATTTGACAGAAAGGGCCTGAAAGCAGATGACAGGCTGCGGACAAGTCAAAAACACATATATGCTGCGGGTGATGTGACAGGCGCATATCAATTTACGCATGCTGCGGGATATGAAGGAGGAATTGTGATCAGCAACGCTATTTTTCATCTTCCCAGAAAGGCCGACTACACATTTTTTCCGTGGTGTACTTATACTGATCCTGAACTTGCCGGCATTGGAATGAATGAGAAAGCAGCCAAGGCCGCCGGTATTGAATATTCGGTGTGGACGGAAGCGTTTAAAGATAATGACAGAAGTCTTGCAGCGGGAGAAAGGGTCGGAAAGATAAAGATGATCCTGGATGAAAAGGAGAAGCCTTTAGGTGTCCAGATCCTTGGACCACAGGCAGGGGAACTGCTCAACGAATGGGTGGCCGTTTTAAACGGGAAGGTAAAGCTTTCCACCCTGGCCTCTGCAGTGCATCCTTATCCCACGCTTGGAGAGATTAATAAAAGGGTTGCCGGAACATATTTTTCACCCAAGATTTTTTCAGACAAGGTGAAAAAGGGTCTCAAGTTCTTCTTTCACCTGAAGGGACGGGCCTGTGGTTAAACAGTTAGACAGGATTAACGGGATGGACGGGATTAAAGTACTAAAAGAAATTATATTGATCCTGTTAATCCTGTCAGAAAAAGGAGGGTAGCATATGCAGATAGCCATGATCGGTCTGGGGCGGATGGGCATGAATATGGCAAAGCGGCTTTTGCTGGGAGGTCATGAAGTCATTGCCTATAACCGAACATCCAAAAAGACAGATCAAATAGCCGCTGAAGGTGCCGTTGCAGCCTATTCACTGAAAGAGGTAGTAGAAAATATGACCAAACCCCGCGTTATCTGGATCATGCTGCCTGCCGGAGCCGTGGTGGATGACTCCCTGAATCAACTCAAAGATTTCCTTGCACCGGGAGATATAGTGATTGACGGCGGAAATACCTATTACAAGGACGACATTCGGCGTGCTGACCTGCTGGCCGAAAAGGAGATCAAATTTATGGACGCGGGTGTCAGCGGCGGCATATGGGGCCTCAAGATAGGGTATTGTTTGATGATAGGCGGAGAAGAAAGAATCTACCAATATCTTGACCCCATATTCAAGACCCTGGCTCCCGAAGAAGGATACCTCTACTGCGGGGAAGTGGGCGCGGGGCATTTCGTGAAAATGGTTCACAACGGTATCGAATACGGCATGATGCAGGCGTATGGGGAGGGGTTTGATGTTCTGGAAGGATCCCCCTACTCCGAATCTTTCAACTATGCTGACATTGCACACCTCTGGAACCAGGGGAGTGTGGTACGTTCATGGCTGCTGGAACTTGCTGAGGCCGCATTCTCAAAAGATGAAAGGCTTTCGGACATAAAGGGGTACGTGGAGGATTCGGGAGAAGGTCGATGGACAGTTCAGCAGGCTATAGACACAGGTGTTTCAGCGCCGGTGATTGCCCTATCCTTAATGCGCAGGTTCCGCTCCCAGAAACAGGATTCATTTTCCGACAAGGTCGTTGCTGCCCTTCGCCGGGAGTTTGGCGGACACGCGGTGGTTGAGGCTGACAAAAAATAACAGCTTCTCGCAAAGCATGCAAAAGCGCAGAGCGTTTTAAAGGAAGAATATCGATATGAACAACACGGATAAGACGCAAAGCATAGATAACGCCGCAATAGCCGGGACTTCAGTGCCGGATCTTGAGATTCCTTTTGAGTCCTGTGTGCGCGATAAGAATCCGGATCCCTGTGCGATTGTTATTGTAGGTGCCTCAGGTGATCTCACCGCAAGGAAAATAGTTCCGGCCCTTTTCAATCTATACCTTAATGAAGGTCTGCCTGACCCCTTTCTCGTTGTTGGATGCGCGCGCACAAAACTGAGTAATCAAGAATTCAGAGATAAGATGAAAAATGCTTTGAAGACCGCAAACATCCTGGATGATCAAAAGTGGCAAGACTTTTCCGAATCGCTTTACTATCAGGCAATTGACTACGGTGAACTCCCCTCTTTCAAGGCACTGGCCAGGTCTCTCAGGGAACTGGATATAAAACATGATACTGGAGGGAACAGGGTTTTTTATTTGGCCATTCCACCGTCTCTGTATAAGTCAACCGCACAAATGTTAGGGAAAGCCGGTCTTTCGACAGAAGGCGAAAAGAAAAATAGCTGGGCAAAAATCGTTGTGGAAAAACCATTCGGTCGTGACCTGGACACTGCCATCGACCTGGACCGATCCCTGCATGAGCATTTTCAAGAGCATCAAATCTTCCGGATTGATCATTATTTAGCCAAGGAAACCGTCCAGAATATTCTCATGTTCCGTTTTGCCAACGCCATTTTTGAACCCATCTGGAATAGGCAATATATAGACCATGTGAGCATCACCGCAGCTGAAACCCTTGGTGTAGAGCACAGGGCGGGATACTATGAACAGGCAGGTGTGTTAAGAGATATGTTCCAGAACCATATGATGCAACTCCTCGCCCTGACAGCTATGGACCCCCCTTCCCTTTTCGAGGCCGATCGAGTCCGTGACGAGAAGGTTAAGGTGTATAGGACTATCAGGCCTTTTCCCACCGCTGATCTTAAAGACTACCTGGTCCTTGGGCAATACGGCGCCGGCACCATTGATGGAAAGAGGGTCCCGGCCTATCGCGATGAACCTGGCATCAACCCTGAATCTTTGGCCCCCACATTTGCCATGATGAAGGTTTTCTTAGACAACTGGCGCTGGCAGGGTGTGCCCTTTTACCTCACATCAGGGAAAAGACTGGCCAAAAAGTTAACCGAAATCGTTATCCAGTTTAAAGAGGTCCCACATTCTATGTTTCGCCGGACATTAGGCGAAGAGATCGCTGCCAACCGACTCATTTTAGGTATCTACCCGGATGAAAAGATATCCTTGACATTTCAGACCAAGAATCCCGGCGCAAGGGTTTGTCTAAGGTCGGTGACAATGGATTTTCATTATAACCAGAGCTATACCGGTCCCGTACTGGACGCCTATGAAAAAGTACTGTTAGATGTGATGTTGGGGGATCACATGCTCTTTTGGCGGCAGGATGGTGTTGAACGCTGCTGGTCCTTTCTGACCCCCATTTTAAAGGAATGCGAAACATGCAAGGCTCCGTCGGAATTGCTAATCCCGTACGAATCGGGGACCTGGGGACCAAATATTATCAGAGATTTAACAAAGAAAAGATAGAAAGTATTACGATTTTAAAATACCAAAGGAGGAATTTTACTATGGAAACTTACTACAAACCGGAAGATCTTCCAAAATTCGAAGAGATAGGAAAAGAGGTACAGGAATTGGCCACGAAGTTTTTTGATTATTACGGGGCAGTATTTTCTGAAGGGGAACTCACAGAGAGGGAGAAATCCCTCATCGCCCTTGCCGTGGCCCATACCATTCAGTGTCCATACTGCATCGATGCCTTTACTCAGTCCTGTCTCGAAAAAGGATCTAATCTGGCGGAGATGACGGAAGCGGTTCATGTTGTAACGGCCATAAGAGGCGGAGCCTCCCTTGTACACGGCATTCAGATGCGAAACATTGCAGAGAAACTGTCTATGTAAGAACCTTAATAAGGAAATGAAAAAATGTATTCTGAGCAGTCACAACAGGCAACAGAAGCGGACTTGGGAAAAGAGTCCGTAACCATAGACCCTTTTCGACAGACTCTTGCCAAACACGGCCTCACTTTAGAACGGGACCAGACTACTACATTGCAGGTTAATGTGGGTCTTCTCTGCAACCAGACATGCCTACACTGTCATCTGAGCGCCGGGCCGGGCCGCAAAGAGAACATGAATTCACAAACATTGGACCAGATTGTGGATTATGCCGGAAGAAGTTCTTTTGAGATCATTGATATCACAGGGGGAGCGCCTGAACTTAATCATAATATTGTCAATCTCATCGAGAGACTCTCCCCCCTTGCCCCAAGAATCATGATCCGTTCCAACCTCTCTGCCCTGAATGACGGCAGGCGAGAACATCTGTTTGAACTCTTCAAAGAACATCGTGTGGTGGTTGTAGCTTCTTTCCCTTCCCTGAATGAAGCTCAGACTGAATCGCAGCGCGGCCACGGAATCTTCAGCATTAGTATCTCGGCTCTAAAGAAGCTTAACGCACTCGGTTATGGAGAGGACGGGTCCAGACTGGAACTCAATCTGGTTTCCAATCCGACCGGTGCATTTCTCCCTTCATCACAGCCTGAGACGGAAAGGCGATTCCGCCAGGTCCTGCTAAAAAAGTGGGGTATCATTTTTAACAATCTTTTTACTTTTGCCAACGTCCCCTTGGGAAGATTTCGTGATTGGCTTTTGAAATCAGGAAATCTTGAAAATTATATCGAAAAACTCGCTTCAAGTTTCAATCCATGTGCCGTTGAAGGGGTCATGTGCCGGACAATGGTCTCAGTCTCCTGGGACGGCTATCTTTATGATTGCGATTTCAATCTGGCCAGGGACCTTTTTTTAGGTGGACGAAAAAAACACATTTCTGGAATGACGGGACCTCCGGAACCTGGAAATCCAATCGCTGTGGCCGAACACTGCTTTTCATGCACTGCAGGGGCAGGGTTTACATGAGGTGGGGCAATAAAGACCTGAGTTCAGGTTAGAAGCCCTAAGTGTTGCTCATAGACAATGTAAAAAGGTGATAAATATGTTTGGAAAAAACAGTAAGTTCGTGTTTTTGTTACCTGCCCTGCTACTGATACATACGGATGCAGGTGCTCAAACCAGGTTTGACAAGGCGACCCTTGCCGGGGGTTGTTTTTGGTGCATGGAGCATCCTTTCGAGAAATTGGAAGGTGTTTTAGACGTTGTATCAGGTTATACAGGGGGGCATGAGAAGAACCCGACATATAAGGAGGTTTCAAGTGGACGGACCGGACATGTTGAAGCCGTTCAAATAACCTTCGATCCTTCAAAAATTACTTATTCGAAGCTACTTGATTTATTTTGGAAACAGATTGACCCGACTGATACAGGGGGGCAATTTGTAGATAGAGGCAGACAATACACAACAGCAATTTTTTATCATAACGAAGAGCAAAAGGGATTAGCGGAAAAATCTAAAGCTGCCCTCGATAGATCAGGAAGATATAAAAAGCCTGTTGTAACAGAGATCATAAGGGCTTCCAAGTTTTATCAAGCTGAAGATTATCACCAGGACTACTATAAGAAAAATCCCATGGGGTATAAACAATATAGACGTAATTCCGGTCGTGATCAATACTTAACAAAGGTATGGAACGACAAAATGAAAACTGAAGGATCCAAAAACTATAACAGGAAATACAAGAAATTGACCCCATTACAATACAAGGTGACACAGGAAGATGGTACGGAAACTGCCTTCAACAATGAGTATTGGAACAACAAAAAGGAAGGAATCTATGTTGATGTCGTTTCCTGGGAACCTCTTTTTATCTCTATTGACAAGTTTGATTCCGGAACCGGATGGCCGAGTTTTTCAAAACCGCTTGAGCCAGAAAATATTGTTGAAGTAGAAGATAGAAGGTTATTTATGAAAAGAACAGAAGTTCGAAGTAAACATGCTGATTCTCATCTCGGGCATGTATTCCCTGACGGGCCTGAACCAACAGGACTCCGTTACTGCATAAATTCTGCCGCACTCCGTTTTATTCCAAAAGAAGATTTGCAAAAAGAGGGATATAGTGAATACATGAAGCTTTTTGAGAACAGTTCTCCATAGGATAAGTATTTGACAGGATAACAGGATAAAAAAAGTATCTTGTTAATCCTGTTAATCCTGTCAAAAAAGCTGGGGGCTACTGATTAGAATATGAGCAGTAAGGCTAAACAGAGAATTGCAATCATTGTAGGGGTTATAATACTGATTGTGGTGTTTAAGATTTTCGAACTGGACAGGTTCCTTTCTCTGTCCTATCTCAAGTCTTCCCAGGAATCGTTTGCAGGGTTGTATGCCAGGCACAGAGTACTGGTAATAGGGACCTATATGCTCATTTATATATTGGTAACCGCCCTCTCATTACCTGGGGCCGCCGTTCTGACCCTGGCAGGTGGTGCACTTTTCGGGCTCCTGGTGGGAGCGGTGATCATATCCTTTGCCAGCTCCATAGGGGCCACTTTTGCCTGTTTCTTCTCACGTTTTTTGCTGCGGGACTGGGTGCAGAAAAGGTTCGGTGACAAGCTTAAAACTATAAACCAGGGTATTGAGAAAGAGGGTGCATTCTATCTCTTTACCATGCGGTTGATCCC
>JAFDAP010000101.1 GCA_019313765.1 Deltaproteobacteria bacterium
TAAGCCCCTATGGGGCAAACCCAAAGCCGGACCCTCCGGACCCGGATCTTTACTTGAGTGGCCAATAAGCTTATATATTAATAATTGATATGTCAACTAATTTGTCGGCTTGACATAATATCTGCCCTGCCCTTATATTGCCTTCTTATAGTTTTTTGGTTGGTTTCATGCCTCGACCCACCCTACAACTATTAAATATCAAAATCCCCCCATCCCCCCTTTAGTAAAGGGGGGCGAGGAGGGATTTTTCACGAATTATTCCAAGGATCAAATGACTCCGATGACGCGCAGGGAATATCTGACTAAACAAAAAGAAATGGGCAGACATCTCTTTGGTGTTTTTCCGGCACAGTATCCAAAGGAGATCCTGTGGGCCATGAATATTGTGCCTGCGGAAATATGGGACCCGCCCATTGAGATAACAGCTGCCAACGCACACCTGCAGCCTACCATATGTTCTGTAGTCAAGCTCGGCCTGGAGCTTATTCTCCAGGGAAAATGCGATTTTTTGGATGGATTCCTGTTCCCGCATACATGTGATTCCATCCAGAACCTGGCCTCGGTCATCAACGACTACATGAAGACTGAAAAGCCCTGTTATTTTTTTTATCATCCCAAGGCACCTTATGGCACGGCCAGCCGCGACTTTTATTGCAACCATTTGAAGGAGCTGGTCCGGTCTTTAGAAAAGCAATTCGCTCCTCTTACCCCGGATACCCTCAGACAGCGTATACACCAGGGTCAGAAAATTTCCGCTCTTTTGACCGCGCTTTATGATTTGCGCGCAAAGGGTGAGTTGAATATCACCAACGATGAATTCTACAGGGTGGTTCGACATGGCGAATATCTTTTTCCCGATGACTTTATCCCGGAGTTGGAAGCATTCTTAAGCCAAAATAAAGGACAGGGGATGAAGGGACAAGCCCCGGTCATCTTAAGCGGTGTCCTGCCGAACCCCCCGGAGATACTTACACTTCTGGACGACCTTGGTGTGAGCGTGGCACACGACGATTTCTTGATCGGGAGCCGACGCCTTCTTGTTCCGGCCAATGACCTGGATGATCCCTTTGAAAACCTCACCGAATCCTATTTTGCCATGCCCCCCTGCTCCACAAAGGGCTCTTCCATTGGCGAAAGAGCAGAATATCTTTTTCGTCTTGTGGATGCGACCGGTGCAAAAGGCGTCATATTTAATGTGGTCAAGTTTTGTGAGCCGGAATGGTTTGATATTCCCAACCTTAAGGAGGAGTTGA
Organism: Deltaproteobacteria bacterium; assembly: GCA_019313765.1. Lineage (GTDB taxonomy): Bacteria > Desulfobacterota > DSM-4660 > Desulfatiglandales > Desulfatiglandaceae > JAIOSR01. The sequence goes on from JAFDAP010000101.1 coordinate 1,254, forward strand.
AAAAACGGGGCATTTCCGCCCTGGCCCTGGATACGGAGCTGAACCAGGGGCTGTCAGGTCAAATGGTAACCCGTGTGGAAGCATTTGTTGAGATGATTGGCTGAGGTAATTATGTCATTGTATAAATCCGCTCAATACCGCGTAATGAAAGACCTGGGAGCACCCGCGCTTTTCCGGTTGCAGAAAATGCAGAAGAAAAGGCGAGCCCGAAAGCCAAACCCCCACCTTGGCCCCCCCTTGAAATGCGCGGGCCGCCTGCGGGAGATCATGACACGGCATTATTATCTATCCCGCTTCGCAAAAGGGGCCAAACCCGTGGCCTGGGTGACCAGCGGAGCCCCTGTTGAACTCTTGCGTGTGTTTGACTTTTACACGGTTTACCCGGAGAACCACGGGGCCCTGTGCGGGGCTCAGAAACTCGGGCCGGAAATCTGCTCCAAGGCCGAAGAGAGGGGTTATCATCCGGATCTTTGCTCCTATGCCCGAATCGATCTTGGACATGCCTTTTCCGGGAAAACACCGGCTGGACGCCTGCCCAAGCCGGACCTTCTTTTTTGCTGCAACAACATCTGTCAGACAGTGCTTTACTGGTTCAAGGAGCTTTCCCACTACTGGGGTATCCCCTTGATAGTCTTTGACACGCCTTTTAACTTTAAGGACATACGGGAAAGCGACATCCGGTATATGGTCGGCCAGTTCGAGGAGATGATCCCTCAATTAGAGAAAATTTCAGGAGGCAAGTTCTCCGACAACCACTTTAAGAAAATCATCGGCCTTGGCAGTGAGGCATCGCTGACCTGGGGCCGGGTCCTGGCGACCATGAAACACAGCCCGGCGCCCATGACCATATTTGACGCCTTTGTTCACATGGCACCTATTGTCTCCTTAAGAGGTCTCCCGGTCAGCCTGGACTACTACCGGATATTGCTTGATGAACTGGAGGACCGCATTGAAAAAGGCATTGGCGCCATTACAAAAGAAGAAAAGCGCCTCATGTGGGATAACATTGCAGTCTGGTTCAAGCTGCGGGACTGGTCACTACTATTTGCTGAAAGGGGTTTTAACTTTGTAGCTGCCACGTACACAAATGCCTGGGCCGAAACCATCCATTATTTGGACCCCCAATCCCCCTTTGAATCCATGGCCAGGGCATACAGCCTGGTTATCCTTAATAATAACATGGAGCATCGCCTGAAGCTCATGGAGGGGATGATCCGCGATTACCGGATTGACGGCCTGGTCATTCTTTCTCTTAGAAGCTGCAAGCCTTACTCGGTCGGGCAGTACGACATCCGGCGGCTATTGGGAGAACGCCTTGGGGTCAAAACACTGGTCATTGAAGCGGATATGACCGATTTCCGGACCTTTTCGGAAGAACAGAACCGCACACGACTTGAAGCCTTTTTTGAACAATTGGAGGAATAGCGGATATCCAATGACTTACTTTGCAGGAATAGATGTGGGCTCACTCACCACGGAGGTAGTCATCCTGGATAAGGATGACCGGATGGTCGCCTGCAGCATCAGTGCGACAGGCGCAAACGTGGCAGAGGCCGTGGAACAGACCTTGGGCCAGGCCCTTTCCCGGGCCGGACTCACTAAGGACCGGTTGAGTTTCATTGTTGCCACCGGATACGGCAGAATCACCATCCCTTTTGCGGACAAAAAAATAACGGAAATCTCCTGTCACGCTATGGGAGCCCATCACCTTTTTCCTGACACGGAAACAGTCATTGATATCGGGGGCCAGGATTCCAAGGTGATTCGGATAGATGGGGAGGGCAAGGTCCTCGACTTTACCATGAATGACAAGTGCGCGGCAGGAACAGGAAGATTTTTGGAGGTCATGGCAGGTACATTCCAGGTCCCTATTGATGATTTTGGGGCACTTTCCCTGAAAGCAAAACGCGAGATTCCCATATCCAGCATCTGCACCGTTTTTGCCGAATCAGAGGTAATCTCGCTCATTGCCCGGAACGAACCTGCGGAAGATATTATTCGCGGGCTTCACAGGTCGGTTGTCAACCGGGTATGGAGCATGGTTCAGACTGTGGGAGTTCCCGGCGCCGTGACCATGAGCGGCGGGGTGGCTAAAAACCCGGGCGTGGTCGGTCTGCTTGAGGAACACCTTAATAAACCCATTCATATCCACACCGAACCCCAGATCGTCGGTGCCCTGGGCGCAGCGCTCTTAGCCGGAAAGCATTTTCTTCGAGATCAATAACCTAATGTTACGAAATTAGTTGATGTGTGCGTCATGCAGGGTCAGAAATGCTGTTGTTGTGCAGCCCCTTTTCTCCTCAAGGTTTTTCCTGTCCCTTAGAAAAGTCAATTGCTGGTCTTCTTCGAAATGGCTCAGTTTGCTTTTCGTAAATTTGTCTTTTAATCGGCTTTTCAAAGGCTTTGATATTTCCCCGGCCTTTGCCCATCCCCGAAGGGTATCCACAAACCCGCAGGGATCCTCTTCCTTCAGCTCTGCCACGGTAAAAGGCCCTTCCTTGTCCTCGGGCCATTTAACCTTTAAGGCGGAAGGAAATCGCTCCTGTATTTTTCTCGCGGTGCGTTCTCCTTCTTCGTTATGATGGCAAACGATAATTACTTCTCGGATTTCCACTAAGATCACGCCGTTCATCACCATGGCGCCTGACTCTAATGGTATTCCTATGGCCTGTTCACCGGCCTTTAACATGGTCCTGGTGTCCTGCTGTCCCTCACATATCCACAGGGTCTGCCTCAATTCCCTGGCCCACTCAATAGCTAATGGATTGTAAGGATGTTTGTTCCCGGCCTCCACGGGTTTCCCCAAAAAGACGTACCTGCTTTCCCCCTTTCTTTTCTTTGGTATCGCCTTTAAAACTCCCCCGGCATAACCGCATATGTCATAATTCGGGTCATGGTCCGGGGCTTGTTCCACGGGCAAACCCATCTTTTTACAAAAGGTGAACGCATTCCCGCCCTTGCGGCACGAAAAGCAATTCCAGAGGCCATTTTCCGGGTTCACAGAAAAGCTCTTGCGCTTACTCCCCTTGTCATCGTGGAAGGGACACCAACCCTCATAATTGTCCCCGGTTTTTTCCAGACCCTCCACATGCTGCCTGTAAAATTCTATGAAATCCATATGTTATGCCCCCCAAGCTTCTCATTCAGGAGACTAATGACAAACTACCCATAATTTTAAGTCCTACCAGGTAATGACCTTTAAACCTGCCTTCTCTATTCTTTGTGATATTTGTAATTGCCGTGTCTAAATAATCAGACGGGCACGCAGCATCGATGGGGCGGTATTTCATAGTCAAAATATTTCCTACCTTTAACCGCCTCAGAATATTAGAATCCTCCCTGACCAGAATACACATGGACCTTGACCCGATGCGCCGGATCTTAAATTGATACTGGAAATCAAATCCTTTTACCGGGAATTCCACGCTGTAGTAGCGACCCGTTTCTCTTCCGGAGTCAGTTAAATTGTTTATGAGTCTATTGGCCACGGCATATTCCTGCATGTATCTCACCTCCTGATATTTATTGGAACTTGGAAAACCCCGTCCTCCTTCGTATTGCTGGGGTCAGAGTAAGTGGGTTTTGCCTTAATGATTTCAGGAAACTCTATGTTATTCGGTATAGGGTTGAGGTTGTGACGCTCGTATCGGTACTCGTGAAGAGGTTTTCGGTAATAAAATCCGCAACCGACAGACTAAAGACGAAACGAGCCGCGCAACCGTATAGCGAAAACCGTCTAACCCTTAGGGGCTGAAACCAAAGCCACGTCCTCCGAGCATAGATTCTTTACTGTTAACGTTCCTCGTTACTTAAAATATCAAGCAAGTTTGGTGCCAGAAAGAACCGGTTTTAGAAAATCCCTGAATTTCAGAAAAGTCTATGGTATTTATTAGATAAAACAACTGGTTATGGATTATTATATGGGCTGACTGAAAAGGAACATATTTTGAGGAAAGGGAAGGGCAGCGTTAACTTTTCACACCATCGTATGAAATTTCATACAAGCATTTTGGAGAACGTCATATAAAATATACATCCCGGAAAAACGTGGCTCATGTCCCGCCAATCAGTGGCGAGGTTGACTTCTTATCTTCTCAGCTATGGAGGGCTACACCTCTTGCTTTTGAATTTCTTTTTCCTGCATGGCATAAAGGTAGTCGTCGGCCTCTTCTATGTTTTTGAAAACACGCAAGCTGGGCAAGGCGTTTATTATTTCGAAGACCTTTTTTATTTGTGGCTTGAGGTCTGTCATCATAAACACTCCGTTGTGTTTTGACATGGCCTTTTGGGCCATAAATACAAATCTCACACCGGCACTGCTTATGTAATCAAGTTTACTCAAATCAAATATCAAAACCTTTGTGGAGGCCGCAAAAAGCGGGGTGACTTCCTCTTCAAACATAAGGGAAGTAGTTGAATCAAGATGCCCTTCCGGCATGACTGCATAAACCCCTTCCTGCTTTTTTTCCACAGTAACATTAAGTGACATGGCTTCCTCCTTTTTGATTAGATCAGCAAAATTTTAATCCGCCGGAGGCGGACAAGGGTTTAATTCCCCGCCGCTTGCGGCGTTACAATGCCTTTGTAGATACCCCGCTGCTTTGCGGCGGGGTAGTTCATTTCTTTTAAACGAATAATGAATACAACCTATCGAAGCATGGCAACAGTCGCGAAGCGCCCGGTCTGCCCCTCAGCTCGATAGGAATAGAACAGGTCGGTCCTGCAACGGGTGCAGATTCCGGAGACCTCAATGTTTTCTTCTCTCAGTCCCGCTTCCATAAGCTGCAGGCAACTCAAGGCCCACAGATCAAAATAGTTTTCCCTGACCATAAAGCGCCTGAAGGTTTCCGGGAATATTTCCTCATGGGTGACGAACTCGGCGCAGCACGGGCCAAGTGAGGGGCCAATGACAGCTACCAGGTCGGACGGCCTGCATTCAAAGTCATGCTTCATTCTTGCAACCACTCTTCCTAAGATATTCCGGACATTCCCCCTCCAGCCGCAATGCACATTGGCCACCACCGATCTATTCGGGTCAAAGACAATAACCCCCTGGCAGTCGGCCTGTTTTACCATGAGGGCCACACGGGATATGTCAGTGATCATGGCATCGGCAGAAGGAATCCTTCCTGGAGAGTCCAAATGATCCTTTCGTATTTCAAAAATGCCGTCCCCGTGAACCTGGTCCATAAAAATCAGGTGTTCGGCTTCGACGGCCTTCTCGACCTTGCTCAGATTT
>JAFDAP010000102.1 GCA_019313765.1 Deltaproteobacteria bacterium
AAATATCAAACAAATTCCAATGACCAAAATTCGAAAATCCAAACAATGTCTTGTTCTGGAAGGTTTTGGTCATTGAATATTGAAATTTGAGATTTATTTGTAATTTGGTGCTTGTAGTTTGTATTTTTAGACACAAAAATCCAAGGCAGAGCCATCTAGCTCTGACCTGGCCCAGAGGACCAGGTTTTCAATGGACAATCAATCTTCAATTTTCAATGGATAAATGTGTTCTCCACAAACCTTAGCTCATCTTCTTTGGTTTTGATCAGGTTATTCAGCCTCGCCTCCAGAAGACGGTCAAAGATCTTCTTGAAAATCGGACCGGGTTTAACACCCATGGAAATCAGGTCCTTTCCCGTCAGTTGAGTTTTCGTCCCCTTCAACCTGGTAAAATAGTTGGAGATGAGGCGCTTGATCTTTTCATTGTTGGCCTTTGCCATGAGGTAAAGCAATGTCTCTGTACCATAAGACACAAGTGAAGTATAGAGTTGATAATTGTCCCCGTCAAATTTATAAAGTGCATCCAAGAGCCCTTTGGAATTTTTCCTCTGGGAGAGCAAATTGCGGCTGTTCAGATCCACCATTCCTAACCTTTCGGCCAAAGATCTCAAGGAGTTGGCGTCGAGTGAAAAAGTGAGCCCGTGCCAGTAGACTTCCCATGGCTCAAAAGGCTCCTCTAAGTAAAGAAGGTCATACCAGGTAATGACACTTCTTATCTCTTCCAGCAGGGTCTGAAGGCCCCGTGTAAGCCGGATTTGAGGAGAAATAAACTGCAAAAGATCAAGCTCGTTCATCCTTTCGATGGCCTTTACAGGGTCCTGTTCTTTCAGTATGAGCTTGAGCTCCAAAAAGAGCCGCCGTCCTGTTATGTCCTTAAAACAATTGATCTTTACCGCATTCTTGATTAATGCAAGCGTCAGCTTTCCGATTTTGAAGCCGAATCGCTGTTCAAATCTGACAGCGCGGAACACCCGTGTGGGGTCTTCCACAAAACTGAGGTTATGCAGGACCCTAAGTACCCTTTCCTTGATGTCTCTTTGTGCGGTGAAATAGTCGATTAATGTGCCGTAGTGCCTCTTATTCAGTTTTATGGCAAGGCTGTTTATCGTAAAATCGCGCCGGTAAAGATCCAATTTCAGGGAACTGGTCTCGACGATAGGCGGTGCCCCGGGGGATTCATAATATTCCATCCTGGCCGTTGCCACATCCACTTTGTAACCGTCCGGAAAAATAAGAACCGCCGTCCCGAATTTCCGGTGGCTTCTTACCCGAGCCTCAAAGTGCTCGGCAAATTCATGGGCAAACTTGATACCGTCCCCTTCAATGACAATATCCACATCCAGGTTGTCACGTTTTAATAATACATCCCGCACCAATCCGCCCACAAGATAGGCATTAAACCCAGACATATCGGCAATATGGCCTAAGTCCTTGAGCAGTTTGATGATGTTTCTCGGCAGGCGTTCTTTCATTATGCTTGCCATATTTTTCTTTCGTATAAAATGGGAGGAATTTTTGGAATCATGGAGGAATTCGGGTATCAACGGATCGCCCACCAGAATATTCAGGAGGTCTGTCCTGGTAATCACCCCTAATACATTTTTGTCTTCCACAACCGGCAGAATCCTCAGCTTGTTTCTTATAATCAACTCCTGTACATCCTTGAGTGGTGCATCAGGATGAATGGTGGAAAATTCAATATTCATATAGTCATTCACCTTGATATCTTCAAGCTGGAAAAACACCGCCTTTTCAACAATCTGTCTCGTAACATATCCCTTCAGAACGTTCGCATCATCCAACACCAAAAGGACATTGATGTTATACCGGGTCATGAGGTCCGCGGCCTTCTTGACCGTGTCGTCGGGAGAGATATGGATTATAGGCGAGGACATCATGTCCTTGGCCTTTTTCGTAGGATTGATCCTGCTTCTCAACAGGGCCTGTAAAGACCTCTCTACCTGGACCAAGGTCTTGTTCTTGATGGTTGCCGAAGCTGCCTGCGGATGTCCTCCGCCTCCAAGGGCATGGGCAATTTCAGCCACGTTTACCTCTTTTATCCGGCTTCGGGCCACGAGGTATACCCTGTTTTCCATCTGGGCTAATGCAAAAACAACGCTCAGGTTCTCCATTTCCATCAATTTGTGTACAAGGACGGCAAAATCCCCGATATATTCATCCCTGGCAACCTTGGAAATGACTACTTCTACACCATTAATGACCCGAGTTGTGGCGCCCTGAGTAAGATCGTTAAGCAACCATATCTGCTCTGCAGTGAGTTCTCTGGTGAGCATGTCGGCTATGGTATTATGGTTTGCTCCCTGTTCGGCAAGCCAGGCGGCCGCCTCATAATCCTCGGCCGTTGTGGAAGAAAAGGTAAAGGAGCCGGTATCCTCATGGATACCTAAACACATGATAGTCGCTTCATCAGGGGAGACGGAAATGCCTTTCTCTCTGATCATGCGGGTAAGTATTGCGGTGGCTGATCCTGTTTTGCTGATGACCTCCACATGGCCACGGATATCGTCTTTGGAATCAGGATGATGATCATAGATGTGGATTTCAACATCTTGTCTGCCAGCCAATTTGGCAAATTTGCCGATCCGGCTTTTTTGCCGGGTGTCTACGAGGATCAACCTCTTGATCCGGTCAAAATCAATCTGTTTAATTCTTGTGAAATTGAAAAGGTATGAAGTGGAATATAAAAAAAAATTCCGGAGATTTTTTTCTTGAGATCCCGGAAATACGAGGGTTGCTCCGGGATATAATTTGCTTGCAGCAATCATTGATGCCAGGGCATCGAAATCGGCATTGATATGGGTCGTTATGATCTCTTCGTGGGTCTTGTCGGGATGTTTTTTACTTTGCCTGGGGGACATAATTTTAATCGTACCATTTTTGAAAGCGGCTGTATAATGGTAATAAAAAAGCCGGGCATTGAATCTGCACCGGCTGGTTCATTTGAATTCAGAATGGAGGATGCGGAGTGTCTACCGCGTATATACTATATCCCCTTAACTTTTTCCTGATTTTCCTGATTTTTCTTGCAGTTAATGCATAATGTCGTTACGGGGCGGGCCTTTAGCCTTTTGTCGGAAATATCTTCGCCGCATTCCTCACAAATACCAAAAGTTCCCATGTCAAGCCTGTCCAGGGCATTCCTGATTTTTGCAATCAGTCTTCTTTCCCGGTCGCGAATCCTCAGGGTAAAATTTCTGTCCGACTCCAGAGAAGCTCTGTCAGTGGGGTCGGGAAAGTTTTGTCCCTGGTCGGTCATGCCGGTAACAGTCTTGTTTGCCTCTGCCAAAAGATCATCCAACCTTTTATTTAGCAATTTCTTAAAGTAGTCTTGTCTTTTTTTGGTCATGGTGGCCATTAACATTAACCCCTGAGCAAGAAATAAATGTGTCTCTTTATCACTATTCACACATAATGTAAAGGAATAATAAGACGGAGGGAGTGAGCTCCTATTTCCGCTTCTTTTTTAAGAATGTTCTCTTTTTTTTTTCGCTCGAAAGCGTCAAGCCCTCTGTCTCGGCATAGGCAGCCAATAGCTCCCTCTGATGCTGGTTAATTTTTTGGGGAATCTTGACAATGACCTTGATATAAAGGTCCCCTCTTCGGTTATGCCCCCTGAGACCGGGCATCCCTTTTCCGGCGACCTTTATAATAGCATCCGGTTGCGTTCCCCGGGGTATCTTTAGATCATGACCCGATTCATCTCCTAAGACAGGAATCGTAAACGTATCCCCTAAGGCCGCCTGTACAAATGAGATAGGGATCTGGCAAATCAGGTCATCTCCTTCACGTTTAAAAAACTCATGCTCTTTCACGTGGATGACCACATAAAGATCGCCACGGGGACCCCCGTTTTCCCCGGTCTCACCCTCTCCGCTTAATCTTAATTGAGAGCCTGTTTCAACGCCCGGCGGGATCTTTACATTGATCTTTCTTTCAACCCTGACTTTTCCACCGCCCCTGCAGTTTTTACACGGGTCGGTGATAACCTGTCCCTGACCGTGACACGAGGGACAGGTTGTGCTGATTTGAAAAAATCCCTGGGATCGTATGACCTGGCCTCTCCCCTGGCAGGTGGCACAGACCTGGGGTTCACTTCCGGGGGTTACGCCTGATCCATTGCAGGCCATGCAGGCCTCAAGCCTGTCAAAAACAACTTCTTCTTCTTTGCCGTAAAACGCATCTTCCAGGCTCAATTCCAGGTCGTATCTCAGACTTCTTCCTTCCCTTGCACGAGGCCCTGCCCCCGTTCTGGTCCCAAACCCAAAAAAGTCTCCAAAGATATCTCCGAAACTGGAAAAGATATCATCAAAACCGGTGAAACCTCTAAAACCCCTCCCCTCGAGACCTTCATGGCCGAACTGATCGTAAATTTGCCTTTTCTCTCCGTTTCTCAGGACCTCATATGCCTCTGCCGCCTCTTTAAATTTTTCTTCGGCCTCTTTATCCCCACGGTTTCTATCAGGATGGTATCTCAGGGCCAGTTTTCTGTATACCTTCTTGATTTCCTCGTCCCCTGTATCCCGGGAAACGCCTAAGATTTCGTAGTAATCCCTTTTATGCATTGTCACTTGCCTTCAGTCTCCGTTTCCTGTTCTCCTTGCTCTTGATCCGGAGAAATCTCAGGTGTTTGTTCGGGAATTTCTTTCGGTGCTGGGTCTTCTCCGTTTTCAATCAGAAGACCATCTTCAATTTTTTCGATCTGAAAGATTTTTCCGGCAGCAATTTCCCTGAGAGATACGACAACATCCTTGTTCTTGCAATCAATTAGAGGTTCTACACCTTTTCTCAATTGGCGAACCCGTTTGGCTGAAAGGTGAATCAATCCAAATCGGTTATCAACTTTCCCCAAGCAGTCTTCCACTGTGATTCTTGCCATAATTTTCCCCTGTTAAAAAACCTTTAGACAGGATTACAGGCCCGCCCTGGTGCGACGTGAGCAGTTTTGTTTATGTGTTGCTATTAGCTGTCAACGCAGGCTTCAGTTAGCCTCTACACTTAAAACCAGGTCTGGGCCAGGGATAAACAAGATTTTTCCTGTGTATCCTTAATCATAATCCTGTTAAAAAAAGTAGCTGAACTGTTGCTATAATCCTGCTTATCGCGTTAGCAGGGCGAGGGACGCTTTTTGAAATAAACTTTGCTTTATACAACTCCATATGATAGTTGTAAAGGATAAAATAACTTAAAGGATTTCATATTTTATGATAGCCAAAGTCTTCAGCAGTGCCGTCATCGGTATTGATGCCTATATCGTTGAGGTTGAAGTGGATATCTCCCAGGGCCTCCCTTCATTTACCACGGTGGGTCTGCCGGAGGGGGCCGTACGGGAGAGCAAGGAGCGGGTTAAAGCGGCTATCAAAAACTCCGGTTACCATTTCCCGTCCGACCGTATCACAGTAAACCTTGCCCCTGCAGACATAAAAAAGGAGGGTTCCGCATTTGATCTGCCCATGGCGCTTGGCATTCTCGCTGCCATGGGATTGGTTCAAAAATCGGCTTTTTCCGACTATCTTTTCTTGGGCGAACTTGCCCTTGACGGTCTTATCAGACCGGTAAAGGGAGTTCTACCCATGGCCATTAACGCAAAGGAGTTGAATTTTAAGGGTATTTTCCTGCCCACGAAAAATGCCCCTGAAGCAGGCGTTGTAGGAGGAATAGATATCCATCCTGTCGATGCCCTTTACCAGGTTGTTGAGACCCTGACAGGTATTTCAAAGATTGATCCTTTTAACGTGGAAACCAGTGAACTCTTTCAAGTACCTGATTTTGATATGGATTTCAAGGATGTCCGCGGCCAGGAAAACGCAAAGAGGGCAATCGAGATCTCGGCCGCAGGCGGCCACAATTTGATTATGATAGGGCCCCCGGGTTCCGGCAAGACCATGTTGGCAAAGCGTTTGTGCACCATTCTTCCGGCGCTCAGCTTCGAAGAGTCGCTTGATACATCCAAGGTTTACAGTGTAATGGGACTAATGCCCGAAGGATACGGCCTGATAACCATACGGCCCTTTCGCTCTCCCCATCATACTATTTCCGATGCCGGTTTGATCGGGGGAGGACAGAACCCCAGGCCGGGTCAGGTGAGTCTTGCACACAACGGTGTGCTTTTTTTGGATGAACTGCCCGAATTCAGGAAGAATGTGTTAGAGGTATTGAGACAACCAATGGAAGACGGAAAAGTGACCATTTCCAGGGCCAGTTCGACCGTGACCTATCCTGCGGATTTTATGTTGGTGGCGGCCATGAACCCTTGCCCCTGCGGTTTTTTAGGGGATCCCAAAAGGGAATGCCGCTGCTCTTTCCTTCAGATACAACGATATCGTTCAAAGATATCCGGTCCTCTGATGGACAGGATCGACATTCACTTGGGATCGACATTCACTTGGAAGTACCGTCTGTTCCATATAAGGACCTTTCAGGTGTCAATGATGGTGCTTCTTCAAAGGAGATTTTTGAAAGGGTGATAAAGGCGAGGAGAATTCAGTCAGGGAGGTTTCATAAGTCCAAAATCCATAATAATGCGGGAATGAACAGCCGCCAGATCAAGCAGTTTTGCAAGATTGATTCCGAATCCAATGTGCTTCTTGAGAAGGCCATGGACAAATTCGGATTGAGCGCGAGGGCCCATGCCCGAATATTGAAGATCGGTCGGACCATTGCCGACCTGGAAGGTGCATCGGACATAGCGGCGCCACACGTGGCCGAAGCCATCCAGTACCGGAGCCTTGACCGGAGGCTGAGATGAAGCGATTATTGAAGTTTACGTTCTGGTTCTTCTCCTTTGTGGTTTTTGCCGGGGTGTGTACGGGCGCCTATTTCTGGTATATCTGGTCCAGCAACCTGCCTGTAATAGATTTGGTCAAGGAATATAGGCCCCCGATCATTACGGAGATCTACAGCGATGACGGGGAGGTGATCGGGCGGCTCTGGGAGGAAAAGAGGATCGTTATTCCCCTGGATCAGGTGCCGCAGCACCTGATCCAGGCCTTTGTGGCGGCCGAGGATGCCAGGTTTTTTGAGCACGAAGGGGTAGATGTCATCAGCATCTTCCGGGCCTTTTTAAAGAACCTTCGTGCCGGCAAAATAGAACAGGGCGGGAGTACCATTACCCAGCAGGTGACCAAATCACTTCTTCTCAAGAACACGGAAAGGACCTACAGAAGAAAGGTCAGGGAAGCTATTCTTTCCGTGCAGCTTGAAAAGAGTTTTTCCAAGAAAGAGATCCTTTTTTTGTACCTGAACCAGATCTACTTAGGGCAGGGGGCCTATGGCGTGGAGGCTGCCTCGCGCACTTACTTTGGTAAATCCGCCAAAGATCTGGCCCTTGCGCAATCCGCCCTGCTTGCCGGTCTGCCCCAGGCTCCGGCGAGATACTCGCCCGTTTCACATTTTGACCGGGCCAAGGCCAGGCAGAAATATGTCCTTGAAAGGATGTCGAAGGAAGGCTACATCACGAACGAGCAGTTGAGTCGTGCCCTTGAAATCCCGCTTGATATTCAGGGCGAAACGGAGAACACCTTTGCAAAGGCCCCCTACTTTACCGAGCATGTGCGTCGATATGTTTTAGAGAAATACGGGGAGGACCTTTTGTTACGTGGAGGGCTCAGGGTTTACACAACACTGAATCTGAAAATGCAGCAAACAGCCAAAGAGGCATTGATAAAGGGGTTGTCCGATCTGGATAAGAGGGAAGGGTACCGGGGGCCTTTAATGCATATTGATCCGGAAGGATTCGATGGTTTTAATTTACAGGCCTCAAAAGAATTCATTTTATCTCCACCAGAAATAGATTCGATTGTCGAGGCACTTGTCGAGAATGTGAGTGATGAAAGAAAAGAGGTCGTGGTCCGTATCGGCGATTACGCGGCCCTTCTGCCCCTTTCAAAGATGAAATGGGCAAGAAAACCCAATTCTAAGGTCCCCTACTATGCTGCTAAAGTAAAGAAGCCGTCCGAGGTACTGAAGAAGGGAGATATTGTCCTTGTTCGTATCTTGAAAGAGGGCTCTTCTCCCTTTATATGGGAGGTTTCATTGGAACAGACCCCGGAGGTTCAGGGGGCCCTTCTCTGTATGGTACCTGAGAGCGGAGAGGTGAAAGTCATGGTAGGGGGCCGGGATTTTTCTGTCAGCCAGTTTAACAGGGCAATTCAATCCAGGCGCCAGCCCGGCTCGGCCTTCAAGCCGATTATCTATGCCGCTGCCTTAGACTGGGGCATGAGCCCGGGAGAAATTATCATCGATTCCCCATATGTATCGGATCAAAACCCCGACGATGAGGTCTGGAAGCCAAAAAATTACAAGGGAAAATTCTTTGGACCGACATTGTTCAGGACTGCACTGGTCAAGTCCAGAAATGTTATTACCGTTAAGATTCTGAAAAAGATCGGCGTTAAGAATGCGGTTCAATATGCAAGAAATATGGGTATCGAATCCGAGCTGAGCCCGGATCTTTCCTTAGCATTAGGTTCTTCCGGGCTTTCGTTGATGGAACTCACGGGGGCCTATTCGGTCTTTGCCAACGGAGGTAGGTTGGTAAAGCCGATTTTCGTAAAACGGATTGTGGACCGGAGCGATCAGATCATCGAGGAAAACCAGCCTGAAGCAGAAGAAGTAATCTCAAGGGAAACCGCTTATGTGATGAACGATCTTTTGATGGCCGTTATACAGGAGGGAACGGGCTGGAGGATCAAGGCCCTTAAAAGGCCGGCCGCAGGCAAGACCGGGACCACCAACAACCTTTGGGATGCCTGGTTCATGGGATATACCCCTGATCTGGTGACAGGTGTGTGGGCAGGTTATGATGATCGGAAGGCCATGGGAAAGGGAGAAACAGGTTCAAGGGCCGCGAGCCCCATATGGCTTTCATTTATGTCCGATGTCCTGAAGGACAGGCCGGTGGTTGACTTTCAGGTCCCTGAAGGCGTCGTCTTTGCGAAGATTGACTCAAAGACCGGTCTCCTGGCGAGTTCCTATTCCAAAAAGACCGTATTTCAGGCGTTCAAAGAAGGTACTGAACCCAAAGAATATTCTCCGAAGCCCACATCTCCCAAATCAGGCCACTTTTTCCAGTTCGATATGGGAGATAACATGGAATAGTCAACCAAATGAATATCCGCT
>JAFDAP010000103.1 GCA_019313765.1 Deltaproteobacteria bacterium
CTTCTCCTGTTCCTATTGTATAGGAATTTGGTTTTCATGCCTAATGATTTTATGGATATCATAAAATGACTGGATGACCCAAATCATGAGGAAAGGAAATTCGGCCGTTTTTTTATCCAAAAGAGCCCGCCCTCCGCCCCGCCTGTCGGAGCGTAGCGTAGATTTATCCGCCTCTGGAGGATCCAGCTATCGGGGCCCAATGAAATGCCTTTTCTCTTTACTATTTCCTATTTACTCTTTTCTGTCTTCCGCCGCACCGTAGCTCACCAGAGTGAAGGCGGGCCTTCATCCCGCACAGCGGTATCTCTTGACTTTTAGATTATTTCGGATATAACCCTAATGTTGGTGCGCCGGTAAAACCGGCGGAAAGACCACATAGAAATTTTAATCCATTGAATGAATTCTCATTCGCAAACTTGAGGATACAAATCATGGCAAAGGGCAATAAAAACCCCGCTTCTCATAGATATCGGGGTTTTTTATTGTTTGAAATTTATGAATTTTGATAACCTCGAGGATCGGAGTCCAAGGCAGGCTCCATATCATTGAAATACACAGAAATTATGAAATTGGCTACTAAGGGCTAGGAAGCCAAAATATCCAGTGGGAATGTTGACGAGAATAGCACTGTCCTGCCTGTCCGCCTTGTTGTTCAGGATCAGTGTACCCGGCGCGCCCCTGCCGGCCATGGTCTGGGTATCCCTGGTTCCCCTTGGACTCGCCCTGCATGGCTCGCGACCGCGACAGGGACTGAGTCTCGGTTTTGTGTACGGGTTTTTCTTCTGGGTGACATGGACCTGGTGGCTCGCCATCGGACTGACCGACTACGTGGGGGTCTCTTTTCCCGCTAACTGGTTCTGGATGGTCATGAGCAGCGCGTATCACGCCCTGCCCCTGGCGGCCTTCGGTTATTGCGCATCTCTTTTTAAATGGACAGGAAAACCCCTGGGTGCCTTTCGAAGTGCCGCTGCTTTCACCGTAATCCAGTTGTGGTTCCCTCAACTTCTGCGGGCAAATCACGCCCACTCCCTCTTTTCAACCCCCCTGTTTATACAAGTTCTGGATATCGCCGGGGTTCCCCTGCTGCTCTTTTCCATCGCAATAGTTAATATGCTCCTGGTTGACCTGATCCTTTGCATCAAGGATAAAAGATCTTTGATCCCTGCGGCCGTCACTCTCGTGATTGTAATGGGGCTTACGGTAGGGTATGGGAAATACCGGCTGAATAATTACCACCAAGAAATGCGTTCTGCTCCGCCCGACCGGATCATCAGGATAGGATCTGTCCAGCCCAACATCCCGGCCCCGCAGGAAGAGGTCATAGAGGGAGTGTCCGTCCGAAAACACATCACGGCTTCTGAATGGAGAGGTTCGAACCAAATCCATTCGCTGGAAAAGGGTCTAAATATACTCTTTGACATGTCTCGTGAATTGGTCGAATCCCATAAAAATCTAGACCTGATTATCTGGCCCGAAATTCCTGTTGTCTTAGAATGTGACCGCGAAACGTTAGCGCAACAGAAGATAACGGCCTTCGCAGAAGAACTGCAAAAACCTTTGCTGATCACCTGTGTTGATTATGACGAAGACGGGAGTGAAAAAAATTATAATACGGCCATATTTATTAATCAGTCCGACAGGAGCGCCCCTCCATACAGAAGAATGATTCTGTTCCCGTTTGCCGAGTACCTTCCGTATGAAAAAGAATTCCCATGGCTCAGGAAACTGTTTCCTGAGGTTCAAAATTATATTCCCGGTAAGGAACATGTCATTTATAGTCTGGATGGGAGCAAAAGGGTCATTCCGACTCTCTGTTATGAGCTGGCCTTTTCAGACCACTTCCGTCAATTTATCAAACAGGGCGGGAATGTTGTAGTGAATATGGTGGATGATATGTGGTTCGGAACGACCGATGCCTCTATCGGTCATTGCGCATTGGGCATTTTCAGGGCCGTGGAATACCGCATACCGATCGTCAGGGTGACCAACTCGGGGATCGGTGTCTTTGTCCAGCCCACAGGCGAAATCGTGCCCGGATCCCGTACGCCGCTCTTTGAAAAGGCTGCCACGTCTTATCCCCTGTTGATCCCTAAAGAACAACGGACCCTCTTTTTTTATGTGGGCAATCTCTTTCTCTGGGTTCTGACGGTATGGTGCGGCATGGATGCTCTCTTGCTGTTAATGCGCGTCGGCGGCCGGCGGAAGGGGATTTGTCAAATTTCTTCTTGACTATTGATACTCTTTTAACCCTGCAACGACGTTTACCACCCCGTCATTCCGGCCCGGCCCCTTTTTCTTTATTCATTTCCTCTTCCCATAACCCAATTTCTATGATATACTTCTTTGTTACAATCGAAAAAATATATGTTGAGAAAGGAGATTATTTAATGAAGAACATAGAAATGACCGTTGAAGGGGAGACCCTTATTATTAAAGTAGATCTATCCAAGGAATCCGGTCCATCTAAGTCGGGTAAGACCATCATAATAGCTTCCACGGAGGGGAATATT
Source organism: Deltaproteobacteria bacterium (assembly GCA_019313765.1). Lineage (GTDB taxonomy): Bacteria > Desulfobacterota > DSM-4660 > Desulfatiglandales > Desulfatiglandaceae > JAIOSR01. The sequence goes on from JAFDAP010000103.1 coordinate 2,511, forward strand.
TCCGTTCCAGACAGGGAAGAGAAGATAGGGTTGAATATTTATCGTTATCCCCCTGATTGAGTATTTATTTTTACCCTGTCCCCTTTTATAACCTCCTTGCAGTTCTCCAGTCTTTTCCAGACTGACCTTAGGCCAGCTGACAACTCACTCGCCTTTGATCTTAGAATGCCTGTTTTGAGGTTGAAAATGTGCTTCTAAGCCCAATTTCGGAGCCGATTTCTTGGAATTGTCACAAGATTTCAAATCCTTGGCTTGGTCCGACCCGAATCCGAATCCGTTCTTGGTCCGACCCGAATCCAGAACAAAAAGCTTAGACATTGATTATTCTTTCAACCGCTTGGCAATGTATCTGGCGGCAAGCATACCACTTGCCGAGGCCTGAAGCAGCCCCCTTGTAATGCCAGCGCCGTCGCCAATGGCAAACAGATTGCTCACCCTGGTTTCCATTTCCGGCGACAAATCGATCCTGTTTGAGTAAAGCTTCACTTCCACACCATATAGCAGTGTGTGGCGCGAATATACGCCGGGAGCCATTTTCTCGAGCGCTTGAAGCATTTCAATAATGCTCAACAGGTGCCGGTATGGAAATACAAAGCTCAAATCACCCGGAGTAGCTTCAGAAAAGGTTGGCCTTGTAAGACATCGGTCAATGCGTGCCTTGGTACTGCGCCGGCCTGTCAAAAGGTCTCCCAGCCTCTGAACAATTGCGCCCCCCCCCAGAAGATTTGCCAGGCTCGCAATATAGAGGCCATAAGCAATGGGGTCATCGAAAGGCTCGGTAAACGCACTACTCACCAGAATAGCAAAGTTGGTGTTTTCGCTTCTTTTTTTGGCATAGCTGTGACCGTTTACAGTAGTGATCCCATCGTTTTTTTCGGTTACCACCTCCCCATAGGGGTTCATGCAGAAAGTGCGCACCTTGTCATCAAAGGTCTTTGAGTAGTAGATGAGTTTCGATTCGTAGATTGAGTTGGTGATTTCCTTAAGCACAGTTGCAGGCAGTTCTACGCGGATGCCAATATCCACAGGCATCGGCCTGGTTTTAAGTCCTATGGCCTTTGCCTCTGCTTTCATCCAGCTTGCACCTGATCGTCCCGGAGCAGCCACAACAAAACGGCTTGTAATATTTTGTCCATCCGCCAGTCTGACTCCTCGTATCTGTCCATCTTCAGCCAGGAGCTTTTGAACCGGGCAACCTGTACGCGTTTCAATTCGACCCGCCATAGACTCTTGCAAGTGACCAAGGACACTGCGGCAGTTTTCTGTTCCGATATGTCGAATGCGTGCAGGTATTAGCTCAAGGTCAGCAAGGCGGGCACGATCGGCAAGTTCTTCCAACTCTGCGGATGCCTCACCAAAGACATGGCCCGGGGCCCCGTGGGCCACATATACTTCATCAGCCGCTGTGAGAAGCTGGTTAAGGGAATCCTGGTCAAGAAATTCTCCCAGGCTTCCACCGACCTCAGAAGAAAGCGTAAGCTTACCGTCACTGTATGCGCCAGCTCCTCCCCAGCCGCAGAGCATGTCTTTGGAGTTCCGGCGCTGGCGCTGGTCCAGTTCCTTTCCCTGCTCCAGCAAAAGGACACGCTCAATGCCGAGATCGGCCAAAGTAAGGGCCGAAAAAATACCGGCCGGGCCGGCACCAACGATGATCACTTCGTAATCCACAGGTTTCCTCCTGGTCAGGATCAAGTCAGTTCGCTTCGCTCATCCCGCCAAGGCGGGAATGGAATAATGGAAAATATTGCATAGGGCAAAGTGAAAAAACTACATACTCTATAACTTAACATATATTTTAGTTCCATGCACGAGGCAAAAGTTCAGACCTCGCAAAAACCCCTCTATTCTTCCCGCTGCGGCGGGATACAAATTCCGAGACGTATAATTAGTGCTATCTATCTGTAATTCCCGCAATATCAGAAATGATGTGATATCCATATCGTAAAGGAGGACTTTTGTTCCAAAACGATATATGATTGTTTGATGGAATTGGCCGGGCAATAAATCCAGCAAAGGAATGATTCACAAAATGGGATCTGAATCCAGTTTTGACGCAATTATTATAGGTTGCGGGATTGCCGGGGCATCACTTGCCTACTTTCTTGCCGAGCGGGGCATGACGGATATTCTGATCCTCGAAAGGGAGGAGCAGCCGGGGTATCACGCGACCGGCCGGGCGGCGGGGGTATTAGTGGAACTGGACTTTGTCCCTTCGATCCTTGAGTTGAAAATTTTAGGGGGCAGATTCCTTCGTAATCCACCGGACGGCTTTTCAGAATATCCCCTGCTTCGACAATCGGGAATACTTATAATGTTTAAGGGGGAGCTGTGGGATTCGGTTCGGCAAATGATTCCCGGGCTGAGGCAGTCGGGTGTTGTAGTGAATGTGCTTTCCCGGGAAGACGTCATGTCCCTTATCCCGGTCGTAAGTTCGAATAATTTTGACGGGGCCGTGCTTTTGCCCGAAGATGGGCACATAGACGCAAATGAACTGTTGTGGAGCTACATCCGCAATGCCAGGCGCCGCGGGGCCCGGCTTCACCTGAAAGAGGAGGTGCATGGAATAGAACTGGAGCAAGGCAGGGTAAGCGGGGTAAAGACCATTGCGGGAGAGTATCGGTCTCCCCTGGTGATCAATGCCTCGGGTGCATGGGCCGGAAACATCAGAAAGTTCATAGGTCAAACCCCGGTTCAGCTTACGCCCTATCGCCGCACTATCATAACATTTGCCTCTCCCGACGGAATGGAAACCAAAGACTGGCCCCTGGCAGCCGATTTGAGTCATGATCTTTATTTTTCCCCTGAATCATCCGGTATGCTGGCCAGCCCCATGGATGAAGACCCCATGGAGCCCTGCGATGCACGTCCCGATGAACTGGGTGTCGCGCAGACGATCGAGAGGTTGAAGCAGTTCACACCTCGCCTGGCGCCGAGGTCCATCATTCACAAATGGGCGGGGCTGAGGACATTTGCGCCTGACCAGGCCATGGTCGTGGGTGAAGATCCGGTTGTGAAAGGTTTTTTCTGGCTTTCGGGACAGGGCGGGGCCGGCATAGAGACCAGCGCTGCGGTCGGGCAAATCGCATCCGACCTGATTGTGGACGGCCGCACCGAGATAATGGACGTCAGCCAAATTTCTCCGATGAGATTTGCTGATGCGTAAATCGGACTTCCAGAAGGTCCTTGATTTGTAAACCGTTGCTTGACAACAGGAGAGGTGTGGGGCGGAGCAATTTTATTTCATCTCAGAAAACCACTTCCTTTGGGCGTGGTCAGAGATAATGGCTCTGCCTTGGAGTTTTGTGTCAAAAAATACAAATTACAAGCACCAAAATACAAATAAATCTCAAACTCCAATATTCAATGACCAAAACCTTCCAGGACAAAAGACATTGTTTGGATTTTCGAATTTTGGTCATTGGAATTTTTTTGATATTTGGAATTTGATATTTGGAATTTCAATATGTCAATGAAATTCCAACGAAGCAAATCCCCTCTGGGGATAACCAAAGCCTGATCATCTGGGCCAGGATTTTTACTTATGGATAAAGAAGACATTAAAAGGCTTGCTGAGGATCCGAGATTCATCAGTGGTATCTACAATTATTGTGACCGCTGGTGTGAACGCTGTCCGTTCACGGCCCGTTGCATGAATTTTGCTATGGGCGAGGAGCAGTTTGCTGATCCCGAAACACAGGACCTGAACAACGAGGAATTCTGGGAAAAGTTGTCGGAGACCTTTCAGGTGACCCTTGATCTGGTGAAAGAAATGGCGGAACAAGAAGGGATTGATCTTGATTCTATCGATATTGAGGAATC
>JAFDAP010000104.1 GCA_019313765.1 Deltaproteobacteria bacterium
TGGCCAAAGCAACATCAGCGCCTACACAAAGGGCTTGATGGGCTATAAAACGCCCAACATCGACCGTGTCGCCAAAGAAGGAATGATATTCACCGACTACTACGCCGAGCAGAGTTGCACCGCCGGCCGTGCAGCCTTCATCATGGGCCAAAGTGTTTTTCGCTCCGGCCTCAGCAAGGTAGGCCTTCCGGGTGCCGACATAGGTATGAAGAAGGAAGACCCCACGCTTGCGAAGCTTCTGAAGCCGCTGGGCTACGCCACTGCCCAGTTCGGGAAGAACCACCTGGGAGACAAGGACGAACACCTGCCTACCCTCCACGGCTTCGACGAGTTCTACGGCCCCCTATATCACCTGAACGCTTCGGAGGAGCCTGAACTGCCTGATTATCCGAAAGACCCCAAGTTCCTGAAGAAGTTCGGACCCAGGGGAGTGATCCATAGCTTTGCCTTGCCAAAAGGAAAACAGAAAATCGAAGACACAGGCCCACTGACTAAGAAGCGTATGGAAACAATCGATGACGACTTCGCTGCCCGGTCAGTAGAATTTATAGAGAAACAGCACAAGGCCGGTAAGCCTTTCTTTGTCTGGGTAAATTTCACTCATATGCACTTTCGAACCCATGTTAAACCGGAAAGCAGGGGCCAGTCTGGACGCTGGCAGTCACCCTACCACGACGCCATGATCGACCATGACAAGAACGTGGGCACTGTACTCAAGAAGCTCGATGATCTGGGTATTGCCGACAACACAATTGTCCTCTATAGCACAGACAACGGCCCGCACATGAACACCTGGCCCGACGCCGGCATGACGCCCTTCCGAGGTGAGAAGAACTCCAACTGGGAAGGGGCCTACCGCGTACCCGCCATGGTGCGCTGGCCCGGCAAAATCAAGGCCGATACCGTTTCCAACGACATCATGTCGCACATGGACTGGCTGCCCACCCTGCTTGCGGCCGCAGGCGATCCCAACATAAAGGAGAAGCTAAAGAAAGGTTACAAGGCGGGTAAAATGAAATACAAGGTTCATCTCGACGGTTACAACTTCCTGCCTTACCTGACCGGTAAAGAGCAGAAGAGTCCCCGCGAGGAGTTCTTCTACTTCTCCGACGATGGCGACCTGCAGGCGCTACGCTACGATAACTGGAAGGTGGTCTTCGCCCAGCAGAGAGCGCAGGGCACCATGTTGGTCTGGGGCGAGCCCTTGGTGAATACGCGGATACCGTGGCTTTTTAACCTGCGCATGGATCCCTACGAGCGTGCTTCTATTACCTCGAACACATACTGGGATTGGTGGATGGACCATGCTTTTCTGTTGGTACCGGCGCAGGGATATGTCGGAAAGTTCCTGGAGACTTTCAAGAAGTTCCCGCCGCGCCAGAAGGCGGCCAGCTTCACCGTTGACCAGGTCATGGAGCAATTGCGGACTCCACCGCATGGACGCTGAGTTTATACTTTCGCACATGATCCTGAAATGGATCCGAGTTAGACCGAGAGTTGTCAACGACTCTCAGCTTTTTCTAATATTACGTGCAGCAGGTAGAAATCATGACTTTGCCGTAATTTAAGGAATGGTGGATGTCAAAGGGGACGTTAGCTATACATGAAAGCCACCAGAAGGGAGCAAATACATGAAAAGATCAACTGGAGTGATTCTAATCGCCGTTGCCGCGGTAGTCATGTTATGGGGCAGCAATACAGTCGTATGGGCAGCATCAGAGAAGCCAAATATTCTAATGATTATGGTTGATAACTTGGGATATGGCGAATTGGGTGTGTATGGCGGTGGAGAGTTAAGGGGAGCACCCACTCCACGAATCGACAAGCTAGCTGCAGAAGGAATGCGTCTGACAAATTTCAACGTTGAACCACAATGCACACCAAGCCGATCAGCATTGATGACTGGACGACACCCGATTCGTTCAGGTACAACCAAGGTCGTTTGGGGCATGCTTTATGGAATGACTCAGTGGGAAAAAACAATGCCCGAGCTTCTCTCAGAGCAAGGTTACGCGACCGGCATGTTTGGTAAATGGCATCTCGGTGATACCAAGGGACGTTTCCCTACCGATCAGGGATTTGACGAATGGTATGGCATCGCAAACACTACCGATGAGGCACAATACAGTTCGCAGTTTCAATACGACGCTAAAGTGGGTCTCAAGCCCTTTATTCAAGAAGCCGGACGGGGAGAGGCGCCGAAGACTGTCGAGCCCTATGACTTGACCGTCCGACGTAAGATTGATACTGAATTGACGCGACGCGCCATCGGTTTTATGCAGCGTCAAACAAAAGCGGGGAAACCTTTCTTCGCTTTTGTCCCACTGACACAGGTGCATTTACCGACCATCCCACACCCTGATTTCGCAGGTAAAACCGGTAATGGAGACTTCGCCGACAGTGTGGTGGAGATGGATCACCATGTGGGCGAAATGCTCGATACTGTGAAGAAGCTTGGCATCAGTGATAATACGATTGTGATGTTTGCCAGTGATAACGGCCCTGAAGAAGTGGCAGCCTATCACGGTACATCCGGCTACTGGCGGGGTCATTATTTCACAGCACTTGAAGGCTCATTACGGGCCCCTTTTATAATCCGTTGGCCATCAAAGGTTCCGGCAGGAAAAGTGACTAACGAGATCGTACATATCACCGATCTTTTGCCTACATTCGCGCGGATTGGCGGATATGACGTACCCAGTGACCGAATTATCGACGGCGTGAATCAGTCCGATCTTTTCTTCAGCAAGAATGGCCGTAGCAAGCGTGAAGGATTTCCCGTTTATAACGGCGATGACCTCTACGCATACAAGTGGCGCGACTGGAAAGTGCACTTTGTTGAATTAAATAGTATGTTCGGCGCTTCAAAGAAGCTTAATATTCCGCATATTTACAACCTGATAAAAGACCCAAAAGAAGACTTCAATATCGCACCCGAATCCACATGGATCCTGCCAGTTGTGATGTCTCGTGTTATGGATTTTCAAAAGACGCTGGCAAAAGAACCACCAATCCGGCTCGGTACACCAGATCCTTACGTGCCTCCAAAAGAAGCTGAGTAGGTATGCACACAGCAAACAAGCTCCACCGGACGGCAATTCCGCTGAGCTCCATTGCAGCCGGTGAGCTTGGGCGTTTAGCTGGACCGACCAAGACGAGGAGTTATAATGGAGAAACAATCCATTACATTTTTTTCCTTAATTATTCTACGGAGTCAAAAGGAGGACTTATGAAAACAAGATTATTCCCTATTGTGATGATCCCGCTCTTGATGCTTGTGTTTTCAGCTTGTGCAGTTTCAGGAACGGCTCTTGTAAAGCCCAAGCTCGTACTTCAGATCACGATTGACCAGATGCGTGGTGATTTTCCCATGCGTTATAAAGATCGATTGGGAGAAGGCGGGTTCCGATATCTTATGGAGAAGGGAACCCATTACACAAATGCTCACTTTCAACATGCCGATACTGAGACACCCGTTGGTCATACAGCGCTGTTTACGGGAACATATCCCGCGTATAACGGCATTGTCGCCGGCAACTGGTTTGACTTGGATAAGGGAAAAGTCATTTACAATTGTGAGGATGACCGTTATCCGATGATCGGAAAAGAACCGGCAAAGGGAAAAGGCAGAGCGCCCACTAATATTTTGTCTTCCACAATTGGCGATGAGTTGGTGATCTCCAACAACGGTCAATCCAGGATGTTCAGCGTGTCGATAAAGGATCGCGGCGCGATCCTTCCCGGCGGCCACACCGGTAAGGCCTTCTGGTATTCCAAAAGCGATGGTTCCTTCATCAGCAGCACCTATTACTACAAAGAATATCCCGGCTGGGTCAAGCAGTGGAATGCTCAAAAGCTTGCCGACAAATACAAAGATACATCGTGGGAATTAATGCATGACGTTTCAACGTATGTGTTCGGCAAGGATGATGATCGTCCTTTCGAAGTAGATATGTGTGGTCTGGGCACAACATTCCCGCATCCCGTAAAGGGAGATTCCAAATATTTCTACACATCTCTGATAGCCACCCCATTCGGGGATGAACTGACGGCAGACTTTGCCAAGACGCTGATTAAAGCGGAAAAGTTAGGACAGAGCAAACACACCGACTTTATGGCAATCAGTTTTTCTGTAACTGATTATATCGGCCACGCATTCGGGCCTTCGAGCCTTGAGGCTGAGGACAATGTCTTGCGGGTTGATCGTTTATTGGCTGATCTATTCCGGTTCATAGATGATCAGGTTGGACTCGACCAGACCCTGATAATAGTTTCCGCTGATCACGGAATGTGTGAGGCTCCGGAATACATGCAGAACTTCGGGTTTGAGGTGGGCCGTGTGACCTCCGAAACGGTCGTCAGGGGTAAAATAAAGAATGCCCTTTCGGCCCGGCTGGGAGTGCCCGAAGATGTGCTTCGGCTTTACGAACACCCCTACGTCTATCTGAACGAAGAGGAAATCAAGAAAACCAAATACAGCATTGCTGAGGTTGAAAAAGCAGTAGCAGAAGAAATCATCAAGATTCCCGGCATAATAGGAGCCATGACCAGGACGGATCTGTTGCAAGGGTCCTTTGCCCCGACACCGGTAAACATGGCGATCCTCAACAACTTTCACCTCAAACGATCCGGCCATGTCCATGTGATAGCGGACCAGTTCTGGTACTTCTACTACCAGATGGAAACGACCGAGGAAATGGCCGCCATCCATGGCGCGCCTTGGAAGTATGACACCTATGTGCCAATCTTTTTCGCGGGTCATGGCATACCTGCACAGCGAATTGCACGGCCTGTTACACCCTATGATATCGCTGCAACCATCGCGACCTGCCTTGAAATCAAACCGCCTTCGGGTTCAGTGGGCATACCTTTGGTCGAGGTGTTGAATGGGAAGTGATGAAGGGAGGAGCAATTTTATAAGGTTAGAAAAACTGTCTAATTGATATTGGCTTGACATATGGGGGATGTTTGTTTATGTTATCGTCATATTTCAATGAAAATTGACGATAAGATTATCAAATGATTCTAAACCGAATTATAAAGGCCCCGGAACAGAGCTTTTTTCTTTTGGGTCCACGCGGATCAGGCAAGAGTACATGGCTTAGAGCCACCTTTCCCGACGCCCATGTGATCGATTTGCTGTCCGAGGAAACGTACCAGAGGCTGCTGGCCAATCCCGGTCTCTTCGCGGATGAATTGCGCGCCGTTCCAATAGGCAGATGGGTGATAGTAGACGAAGTGCAGAGGCTGCCCAACCTGCTGAACGAAGTTCATCGGTTTATCGAAGAAAAGCGCCAGAATTTCGTCCTGTGTGGTTCCAGTGCCCGCAAGCTTAAACGAGCCGGTGTCAACCTGTTAGCTGGACGCGCGCTGCACCGGTCAATGCATCCATTTGTGCCCGAGGAGCTTGGCACACAATTCGATCTTGAAGAGGTCTTGCAGTATGGTTCGCTCCCAATTGTCTGTGACTCAACAGCCAAACAGGAGACGCTTTCCGCCTACGCCCGGCTTTATCTGAAAGAGGAAATCCAGGCCGAAGCTCTTGTCCGAAACTTACCGGGATTTGCGCGTTTTTTACCGATAGCAGCCCTTTTTCACGGCCGAACCGTCAATGTGACCAATATTGCCCGGGAGGCAGGGGTAGCAAGAACAACTGTAACGGGGTATCTCGATGTGCTTGAGGAAACACTCCTGTGCTTCCGGCTTCCTGCGTACGAAGCGAAACTGCGGGTACGGGAACGGAAACTGCCCAAATGGTACTGGTGCGATCCGGGTATTGTGCGCGTCATGAAGCAGACGACCGGCAGTTTGGCACCGGAGGAAAAGGGGGCATTGTTCGAGGGAATGGTGGCGCAGTTGTTTCGTGCATATAAGGATTACCGCGGCATCTGTGACGATATGTATTACTGGGCACCTTCCGGCCGATCCGAGACTGAAGTCGATTTTATCCTGGTCCGAGGTACGAACCTGATCGCGGTCGAGGCAAAATCCGGGAATACGTTTTCGGACGCCTGGTGCAAGGGCCTGCGCGCTGTGGCGCAACTCAAAGGCCTGCAACGTCGGATCATCGTCTGTCTCCATGGACCGGCAATGAGAACCAAGGACGGCATCGATGTCTTATCTTTCCAGAACCTTGCTGAGCAGTTGGCCGATAATGCTTTATGGAATTAGCAAAGGATAGGCAACAATTGATGTCAATCAAGTGTGGGTTGGTGCTGCTGATCCCGGATCGGCTTCCACGCTTGAAAATCGGACAATTTCAGCCGGAACCTGGCCACGCTGCCCTCGTGGATGC
>JAFDAP010000105.1 GCA_019313765.1 Deltaproteobacteria bacterium
GAAACGGAATTATGGAGTGATGGTATCGGGTTGCAACCCAGACCCCATAACTCGCAACCCGCAACCCGCCTACCTCCTCTTATACATGGCCTCAATCAGGTCACCGAATGCCTCATTTATATATTTTCGTTTTACCTTCATGGTCGGCGTGACCTCGCCATCTTCCTCATAAAGCTTCTTGGGAAGGATAGTGAATTTCTTTACCTGCTCCACACGGGCTAAGGTCTCGTTTACAGCGTCCACCTCGCCCTGGATAAATTTTATTATCTCGGGACTCTGGGTCAGGTCATTGTATGTGGAGAATTGTATCTTATTATCCTGTGCATATTTGACCACATTGTCCTCATCAATCATGATCAGGGAAGTAATAAATTTTTTCCCATCCCCGATAACGACCGCGTCATTGATATACGGACTGGCCTTCAGCTTGTTTTCAATATACTGGGGGGTAATATTTTTGCCTCCGGCCGTGACAATAATATCCTTTTTCCTGTCCGTGATCTTGAGATACCCGTCCTCATCAATCTCTCCCACGTCCCCGGAGTAAAGCCACCCGTCCTTTATGGTCTCCGCGGTCGCCTCTGGGGCTCCGTAATATCCCTTGAATACTGAAGGAGACTTTACAAGTATTTCGCCGTCATCCGCAATTTTGATTTCCGTTCCCGGAAGCGGCGGGCCGACTGTTCCGAACTTCACTTTGTCCATGTGAGAGGCACAGGTCACCCCCGTTCCCTCTGTCTGTCCGTAACCCTCTATAAGATTTACGCCCATGGACTGGAAAAAATGAAGCACATCGGGAGAAATAGGGGCGGCGCCCGAATACGCTACCCTCAGACGCTCAAACCCCAACCTCTCCTTAAGCTTCCGAAAAACTGCAAGATAGGCAAGCTTAAAAAGAACTTCAAGATAGAAAGGGACCGGCTTAAAATTCATCCTCAGGGTAGCCCGGCTTTTCCCTATTTTAAGGGCAATGCCAAAAACGAGTTTCTTAAACCAGGTCGCATCCGACATCCGGATATAAACCGCGGAAAGGTATTTTTCCCATATACGGGGAACAGCATATCCCACGGTCGGGGATATCTCCCTCATATTATCGGTTACAGTATCCAAACTTTCTATGAAACTGACTGTATATCCATTTGTTATGTGCGCAAAGACCGAAAAGAGGCGCTCAAAGATATGACACAGGGGCAAAAAAGACATGACTTCATCATCGTCTTCTATGGGGTTATCCATGACAATGGTACGGCCCATCCATGTGACATTCCTGTGGGTCAGCATGGCCCCTTTTGGGGGACCTGTAGTGCCAGATGTATAGATAAGAACCGAGAGATCCTCTGGTGTTAGCTCATTCATGCGGTTTTCAAACAGGTCGGGATCTTTTTCTACAATTCCTCGACCCATTTCCAGGATGTCGTCATAGGTCATGACCATGGGGTCCTCAAAATGTTTCAACCCTTCCAGATCCCAGACAATGACCTTTTCCAGTTTGGGTGCCTTATCCCGGAAATGGAGCCATTTATCCAACTGTTCTTCATTTTCCACAAAGAAAAATCTCGAATCCGAATTCTGGATCACATACTCCACCTGGGGCCAGGCATTGGTGGAATAGACACCTACTGCAACGCCGCCCACACATTGGATACCCAGGTCTATAAACACCCATTCGGGACAGTTATCTCCGATAATGGAGACACAATCTCCCTTTTTAAGACCCATGGAGACAAGGGCCGAACCTATGTATTTGGCCCGCCTGTAGTATTCATTCCATGAAATATCGTGCCAGAGACCATATTCCTTTTTGCGCATGGCCACCCGGTTGCCATATTTCTCTGCAGCCTGTTTAAAAATTTGCGGGACAGTTTCCAGCGGCATTTTTGAAGTTATTTCCACGTTTTCTTTCATAACAAATCTCGGAGCAGATCAACTGTAACACAATCCTTATGTTGTAAGCATTTTTTGACCGTTTTTCAGCGGCGCAGCTGCGTAATATAAAATTGCGAAGCAATTTTATCTCCACCTCTTCTTTCTCTTCCAGCGCTGATAACCTTTGGCCGACTCCTCCGATCTCATCCCCATATAAAATTCCTGGACATCCTTGTCTTCCATGAGTTCTTTTGCCTTACCCTTCATAACAAACCGTCCGTTTTCCAGGATAAGGCCAACATCAGAAATGGTAAGGGCCATGCGGGCGTTCTGTTCCACCAACAGGATGGTGACGCCCTCGTCATTGACGGTGCTGATGATCTTGAAAATATCCCTGACCAGAATAGGAGAAAGCCCTAATGAAGGTTCATCAAGAAAAAGTAACTTGGGCCGATTCATGAGGGCCCGGCCAATGGCCAACATCTGCTGCTCACCGCCGGAAAGTGTCCCTGCCCACTGGTCCTCTCTATCTTTAAGCACAGGAAAATACCCGTATATCCGCTCAAAATCCTTTTTTATGCCTGCTCGATCTTTTCTTATGTAGGCCCCCATGAGCAGGTTTTCCCGGACACTAAGCTCCTCGAAGACCTCCCTGCCTTCCGGCACATAAGAGATCCCCTTTCTGACAATCACTTCAGTGTCCTTTCCGTCAATCCGCTTCCCCATGAACTCTATTGTCCCTTTGTCCGGCTGATCATCCAGGAGGCCCATAACGGTCTTCAGCACGGTGGACTTTCCTGCCCCGTTATTTCCTAAGATGGCCGTGATGGTTCCTTCTTCCACGGAAAGGGATACACCGCGCAGGGCATAAATTAGTATATAAAACGTCTCTATATTTTTTATCTCAAGCAGCGCGCTCATCTTTATTCTATATCATCCTCTCCTAAGTAGGCCTTCAGCACTTCAGGGTGTTTCTGTACCTCTTCAGGGTTTCCTTCCGTAATGGGTTTGCCGAAATTAATGGCCAGGATGCGGTCTGATATGTCCATGACCATCTTCATGTCGTGTTCGATCAACAGGATCGTGACCCCGAGTTCATCCTGTATGTCCTTTACCCAGAATATCAGGTCCTGCTTCTCCTCGGAGTTCATGCCCGCAGATGGTTCGTCAAGAAGAAGCAATTTGGGTTCCAATGCCAGTGCCCTTCCTAATTCTACTAATTTTTGTGTCCCGTAAGGGAGCCCCCCCACAAATTGATTTCTGGCAGCCTGGAGATCCAAAAGGTCAATGATATGCTCCACCCGTTCCCTGTGTTTTATCTCATCTTTAGCCGCACTGGAGCCTCTCCTGAAAAATGTGGCCCCTGTCCAGATACCGGTTTTCATATGGATATGGCGGCCTAACATCAGGTTCTCCATAACAGTCATCCTGGAAAAGAGTTCAATGTTCTGAAAGGTCCTGGAAATCCCTTTCTGGGCAATCCTGTGGGGTTTGAGGCCTATGATATCCTCACCCTTGAAAAAAATTGCCCCTGAATCAGGTTTATAAAGGCCGCTGATACAGTTGAAAATGGTCGTCTTGCCGGCCCCATTGGGCCCGATAATGGAAAAGATAGAACCGGGTTTCACATTAATGCTGACCCTGTCCACTGCCACGAGGCCGCCAAAGGTGATTGTCAAGTTATCCATGGAAAAAAATTGATTATTTGTCATTTGTCCGTCGCCCGTTTCCGAAATTGGTCCGCCCGTCATAACCAGCCCAACAGGCAGGCACGGTGGCCCGCCCTACACTCGTTCCGACTTCCGACCTCCTACCTCTGTTTTACACTTTTCTCACATAATGCCTGGCAAACAACCCGCTCGGCTTAAAACAGAGGACCAGTACAATAATTCCGAATGCCACAATTGACTTAAACTCAAGGGAGACATAGCCGCCAAAAAGGTTTTCGATAACACCCAACATGTACCCACCGAGCGCCGCGCCGACCAGGGTGGTCATGCCGCCGAGTACTGCCGCGGCAAAACCTTTCAAAAGTGGGTCTAACATGAGATTCGGATCTAATGTGGCAATGGGAGCCAATAAAATGCCGGCCACTGCACCGATCATAGAGCTCATTGCCCATGTGATGGAGAGTATCCTGTTGGTACGAATCCCATTGATGCGGGCTGCCATGGCGTTCTGCTGGGTCGCTTTCATGGCAATTCCCACCTTTGTGTATTTGAAAAACAGGAAGAGGATAAGCATCAATATGAGCGTAATAAGGAGCGTTGCAATATTCAAATAACTTATCACGGCAGGGCCGATATTTATGACATCAAAATCGGACACAGGGAAAGGGAGGTCTTTCTGATCAGCCCCCCATTTCCAGCTCGCCACGCCGTAAAGGATCATCTGAAATCCTAATGTGATAAGGATGAGGCTCAGAATGTTGGGGTCCTTGGCCCTCCTTAAAAAGACAAATTCCAGAAATATCCCCAAGGCGGCGGCAAAAACGATGGCGCCGATAAATGAAATCGCAAAAGAGTTGCCGTGGGTTACAAGCAGCATGTAAGCCACAAAGGTGGAGATCATGGACATTTCACCCTGGCCGAAGTTGGGGACCTCCGAGGTCTTGTAAATGATCACCATGGCAAGGGCAACCAGGGCATATAAGCTTCCAAAGGAAAGGCCGCTGACGATGAGCTGCAAGAACATTAGAATACCTCAAAATGAAAAAAACGAAATGTAACTGTTCAGGTATATTGCCAGCTAAGGCTAAAGCTCTGTGGTAGTGGCCCGCCACAAAAACGGCGGACGTTCCGCTTTTAGCCACGACATCGCGCCTTGAAAGGCGCTCCCACAAAGTGCGTAGCCAATTAGGACTGATATTATGCCTTCAAGGTTGAATATTTACAACGAAATCCCTATTCATAAAAGATATACCACATTTTCTTTGCTAACAACCCGCAACTCGTAACCCGGAACACGGAACATGTTTTTAAAACGGCCACGTCTTCCAGTAGATCTTGGTTCTTATCCAGAAGCCAAACAGGCCAAGGGGTTCGAATACCACGAGCAAAACAACAATCAGGCCGAAAACAATGCTTGCGATATTGGGAAGACCGCTCAAGGTCATCCAATTCTCTGAAAATGATATCAAAACGGTCCCGAGGTAAGGCAGATCCTGGACCTTATCCAGGAACAGCAAGAGCCAGGTCATGACCATCCCACCCATAATAGAACCAAAGATAGATCCCAATCCCCCTACAATCACAAACGCCAGAAAATAGATGGAAAGGATAAAGTTAAAGGTGCTTGGATTAATAAAGCCTAAGAGAAACGCAAACAACCCTCCGGCAATGCCCGCGTAAAAGGCACTGACCGCAAAGGCTAAGGTCTTGTAAAAAATCAGGTTGACACCCATGGTTTCAGCAGCGATATCGCTGTCCCTTATGGCAATAAAGGCCCGTCCCACCCTTGTTTTCATCAGGTTCCGGGCCGCCAGGATCAGGAGGAATGCAATGGAGACGATCAAGAAATAGAGCTGCCTGTCACTCTCAAGGACATAGGGTCCGAAACTGAGACTTGGGGCCTCAAGGCCCATCCTTCCACCAAAGACCTGCCAGCGGCCGATCACCTGGGTGATGGCCATGCCGAATCCCAGCGTGGCAATGGCAAGATACGGCCCTTCCAGCCTCAGGGCCGGCAGGCCCAGGACAAAACCGAAAAAGGCTGCAATAAAGGCAGCCACTACAAGGGCTAAGAGAAAGGGAAGATGCAAGGCGGTCATCAAAAGGACGGTCCCATAGGCGCCAATGGCGAAAAAACCCGCATGGCCCAGGGATATCTGTCCCGTATAACCCACAAGGATGTTCAATCCCACGGTGACAATTACATTGATGGCCATATAGTTGGCTATGTAGATATAATAGTTGGGGGCAATGAGGGGAAAGGTGATCAGCGCGGCAATGAGCATCAGGAACCAGAACCAGAGGACCTTACTGTCTAACAGTTGAATGTCCTCATAATAGTCTCTCTTCATATCCATAGTCTGGTTCCCCTAACATCCAAGCGTATGTATATATCTAAAAATCATTTCTGAGCCATTTTGTCAACTAACTTGCCATAATATATTTCCGTTTCCGCTAAAAGAGGAGAAGATCCCCTCCCCATCATGTTCAACTGCAGGATTTTGTAATTGATCCGTTTGATTTGACGGTACTTTTCCTTTTCATCCGGGATTTTTTCCAGCATATCCTCCATTTGCCTGATTTCTCTTTTCAGTTCAAGCTCGGGCGGGAGACAATCCGCATTTTTTAAAATCTTATAGGCCAGGCGAAGGTCCTCGGGGACATGGCTGTCATCTTCTATACTAAGAGGTTCGCCACTGCCCGGAAGGTCATCAAAATCCCCCCTTTTCTGGGCCTCCGTAATCCTT
>JAFDAP010000106.1 GCA_019313765.1 Deltaproteobacteria bacterium
ATCGCAGGCATTACTGCAGGTGGCGACGGCACCCCGACAGGTGACCCGTCAATGTCCGATCCCGTTCCAGATGTTGTCACCCTGAATGAACAGTTCCAGGGGGGCATCGTGCCAGAGCAGGGACAGGTGAAGGACGAAGAAGAGGAAAAAGATAAAAAAGCCGCTGCTGAAGATAGAGATAAAGAGGAGAAAGCCGCTGCTGAAGAGGAAGAAGAGGAGGAAAAGAAAAGGGGCAGGTTGATTTGCAGGTAAGGTTTCAAACCAGGTAAATAGAAAAGTAAAAAGCCTGGCCCAGAGGGGATTTGCTTTGTTGGAGTTTTATTGCCTTATTGAAATTCCAAATATCAAATCCCAAATATCAAACAAATTCCAATGACCAAAATTCGAAAATACAAACAATATCTTGTCCTGGAAGGTTTTGGTCATTGAATATTGAAATTTGAGATTTACTTGGAATTTGGTGCTTAGAATTTGTATTTTTAGACACAAAACTCCAAGGCAGAACCATTATAACTAACCACGCCCAGAGAGATGTGGTTTCCTAATTCGGAATAAAGAGTAGAGCATGGATAACAGAAAAGTACTGATTGCGGCTATTGTTTTCACCTGTCTGATGAATCTCTCCATTTCTGCCTGGGCCGGTCCCAAGCAGGTGGGTGAGGTGTTCTTTGCACGGGGCGTTGTAACTGCGGGACCCGAGGGTGGCGAGGCGCGCTTTTTGGGCAAGGGAGCGCCCATTTTCGAGGGGGACGTACTGACCACGGGCGAGCGGAGCTTTGCCGTTCTCCACATGTCGGACCGCGGCAAGATAACCCTCAGGCCGGATACAGTGTTTGCCATAGAGGGGTACTCCGAGGTCAGAAAAAAGGAAAGCGCCATCTTCCGCCTGTTCAAAGGCGGCATCCGGGCCGTGTCGGGTTTTATATCCAAGCGCAACCAGAGAAGCGGGTACCGGCTCAAAACCCCGACTGCCGTCCTCGGGATTCGCGGCACCGAGTTCGACGCCCGTCTGTGCAAGGGCGACTGTGCGGTAGAGGCAAAAAGGATAGAACGACCCTTGAAAGAAAAACTCTCGCCGGTGATTGGCCGTGTCGTGCGTTTGAGGGGTCAGCTCACAGCACGCGCCCTGGACGGGACAGAACGACACCTTATAAAGGGTGGTCCTGTGTACCAGGGTGATACCCTTGAGACCGGATCCGGCGGTATGGCCGTGGTGGTGTTTCGGGACAACAGTCGTGTGACCCTCCTTGGTGAATCCGTGTTCAAGGTGGAACGCTACCAGTTTCGTAAGAAAAAAAGTGACAATGCCTTCTTTCGCCTCTTAAAAGGCGGTTTGCGTACCTTTACCGGCCTGATGACCCGGCGTGACAAAAAGGCATTCAAGTTAGGAACACCCACGGCCGTTGTTGGTATCCGGGGCACCGGGTTTGACGTCCTCATTAGTGAGGAAGACCGCGGGCCCGAGGCAGGCAAAGTCGCAGGCCGGGTCGTGCGTTTGAGAGGCAGCCTGACAGTGAGCACCCTGGACGGAACAGAGAGACCCCTTTTAAAGGGCAGCTCCGTATATGAGGGCGACACCATAGAGACAGGGCCAAAAAGCATGGCCGTTCTTGTGTTCCGCGACAACAGCCGGGTGACCCTACAGGCAGAAACCAGTTTCAAGGTGGAGCGATACCAGTACCGTGCCAAAAAAACGGACAGCATCTTTTTCCGCATGTTCAAGGGCGGTCTTCGAGTATTTACGGGCATGGTTGTGCGGCGCAATGCACGTAATTTCAAGATCGGCACGCCCACGGCCGTGGTTGGCGTTCGCGGCACCGGGTTTGACCTGCTTTACAGGGGAAAGCCCGGGACCGAAGAACAGGCATTATTGCCCAATAGGGGCCTTTTGCGACGATTGTTAAATGCTTTTCCCCGCAAGGCCTTAGCTGCGGCCCCAAAAGGAATCGGCACGTTCGCATATAACTGGAAAGGGAGCAAACACCCGATTGAAGTGACTGATAAGACAGGGAAGACTACGGTCCTTTCGCCGGGCATGGCCGTATTTGCGCCCATGAAAGGTAGTGCCTTTACCCTGCCCTCTGTCCCGCTTCCCATGCTCAAAAATCCCAACCCGAAGCCGGATCCAAAGACCATACCCGCGAATCCACAGAAGATGTTCGGGGCTAAGCAGGGCCAGTACGTGAGTGTGTGGGACGGCGTTATTGAGCTGGAACTTAAATCCGGGGCAAAATTAGAACTCAGTGAGGGCAAGACACTGTTCTGGCCCAAAGGGGCCGTAGAGCCCATCGAGCTGCCGGTGACCCCGATGTTCATGCACGCGGACCCCGACTGGCGCCCGGACCCGAAGAATATACCGGTCAATACCAAGGACCTGTTCGGGGCCGTGGATAAGAAGGGTTCACCGCCCGGCCTGTACGTCACCGTATATGACGGCCACGTAACAATGGAAAACGAGGGGGGCGCTGTCGAGCTCGGCAAGGGCGAGGCGGGTTTTTCGGCTAAGGCGGCCATAAAACCCATAAGACTGACGATTCAACCCTTATTTCAGGTCCGGGACTTTATCCCCTTCCCCAAGGGCTTTACTGAAAAGGATGCACAGGGAATACTTAAATTGATTGTGGATGAATTAGGTGAACCGGGCAAGAAGAAGGAGTTTGAGTGCGAGATACGGTAAACGGAGAATAATAAATTGCAGAGACTTAAAATACAAATTTTGACGATCCTGTTAGGGTGCCTGTTGTTTTCAAACCCCACGGTATTCGGGGCGGACGTGCCCCAGGTCAGGTTTACTGTGGAAAGGTTCGTTATAGAGGGCGAAAACCCCCTTTCCGAAAACAAGACACAGGGAGTACTCGCGCCGTTTACAGGTGAGCACGAGGGACTGTCCCGTATCGAGAAGGCATCAAAGGCATTGGAGCAGGCCCTGCATGACAAGGGCTACCAGTTCCACCGGGTGGTTGTTCCGCCACAGCGCACGGCTGACGGCGTGATCATGCTCCGGATACTTATCTTCCCGCTGGATAAGATCACGGTGAAGGGGAACAAGCACTTCTCGGATGAGAACATCCTTGCAAGTATTCCTTGCCTGCAGCCGGGTCAATCTCCCAATACCCTCAAGGTGGCCCGGTCCCTCTTAATGGCCAATGAGCATCCGGCCAAGCGTGTTGCAGTCTTCATCCGTGAGAGCCAGGAAACCGGCCACGTCAATGCAAGGGTGGAGGCGAGGGACATGAGGCCGTACCAAGTCTTCTCCTCATATGCCAACACGGGCGACAGGGCCACCGGCCATACCCGGCTTTCCTTAGGTTTTCAGCACAGCAACCTGTTCAACCGTGACCACATCATGACCCTGAGCTTTACTACCTCGCCCGGACACTGGAGCGATATTCAGCAATATGGCGCCTTCTACCGGATACCTCTCTATGGCATCGGCGCCGGTATTTCCATGTTCTATTCGCATTCTAAAGCGGACCAGGGGACTGTGGCCGACTTTTTCGATGTGAGCGGTAAAGGGGATTTTGCCGGAATCAGCTTTGACTACGCGCTCCGGCCCATTGGGGATTACAGCCACAAGGTGACCATTGGCCTGCAGGACCGTCTCTTTGAGAACGACACCAGCTTCAGCGGCCAACCCTTTGGCGTGGACGTGCGCAGCCGGCCCGTGTCCCTTCGTTACAACGGTGGCCTGGAAGAGGCCAAAGTCAGCGCTGGTCTTTACGTGGAATACGCCAAGAATATTGTCTGGGGCGGTGATAACGACAGCGATGCTTATGAGGCAACGCGCGCTGACGCGGACCCCCACTGGGACGCTTTCCGTTTTGGGGCCGATCTCGACTACACCCTGCCGAAAAACTGGCAACTACGCTCACGCTTTGCCGGGCAGGTGGCCAATGAACCCCTGATCTCGGGTGAGCAGTTCGGCTTAGGCGGGGCCCACTCAGTGCGCGGTTTTGATGAACGGGAGATCTCAGGGGACAACGGGTATCAATTCAATTTCGAGGTCTGGACCCCGCCCATCGTGCATAATGTGCGTCTTTTGGCTTTTTTTGATACTGGCCGGCGAAATCTGGATGATCCCCACCCCGGGCAGGTTGCAGGGGAATCCATTTCCAGCATTGGCATGGGACTGCGCTGGTACTGGAAAAGTTATCTCAGCATTTCCCTTGACGCGGCACATGTCTTAAACGGGATAAACGGGGATGATGTCACCAAAACGGGCGACGATAAGGTCCATTTCAATATTTTTGTAAGATTTTAAAGACTGATATGGCCGCATAGCCGCAAAAAGGCGCAAAATACGCAAAAAATTTTCCTTTGCCTTTACCTTGTAGGTCCCTCCTCCCCGGTTTACATTCCCAATAATTATATGCTAAAGTTCTTTTAGTACTTCAGCCATTTGAAAAAGGCTCTGACAGGTTTACAGGATGAGTTTAGTTAATTTTAATCCTGAATATCCTGTTAATCCTGCCTAAAAAGTCTGCCCCTAAAGAGAAATGCAATGGCCCATGTCCCGGATTACCGCTTGGCCAGGGAAAGGATGGTCAAAACCCAGCTCGCCCCCCGCGGGATAAATGACCCTCGAGTATTAGAAGTGATGGGAAAAGTTCCCAGAGACCGTTTTATCGAGGAGGCCCTTTCCGGAGAGGCATACAACGACCATCCATTGCCCATTGGCCACAAACAGACCATATCTCAGCCCTATATCGTGGCCCTCATGACAGAAGCCCTTGAACTTACCGGTGAGGAAAAAGTCCTTGAAATTGGTACGGGCAGCGGCTATCAGACGGCAATCCTGGCCGATCTTTCCAGAAAGGTCTTTACCGTTGAAAGGGTCAGGGATTTGATGGTCCAGGCGCGAAATATCTTGGCTGACCTGGGTTATAATAACGTCATGTTTAAGGCCTTTGACGGTACCTTTGGATGGCAGGAATATGAACCTTACGATGCAATTATGGTCACGGCAGGGGCACCTAAGATTCCTCAGCCCCTTCTTGACCAATTAGCAGACGGTGGACGTCTAATCATCCCTGTGGGAGACAGGTTCAGCCAGGAACTGATAAAGGTGACCAAAAAAAAGGGGGACATCATCCAGAAAAACTTCGGGGGTTGCCGGTTTGTGGATTTAGTGGGGGTTCATGGGTGGAAAGACTGAGTTCTACTCAATCCTGAAAAACGACTCATCAAACTTGGGCTTCCCTTCATATTTCTTCATAAAAAATCCCGGTGCCTTATCCAGGTTTTCAAAAATTGCCGGGTTTAATTCAATGCCCGCCTGATTAAAGGCTTTTACTATCTGTTTCGTGGATGGAGGGCATCCTTTTACCGCAATCATCTCCTGTATGTCGGGGTTGTCCTTATTGGCCTGGTAAATGCATTTTCCCAACAGGATTGTCTTTTTCTTCCCCGGCGTGGGTTTCATGACCTTTCCGGTGAGCACCTCAATATCCTCCCAAGGCTCTCCTTTCCATGCCATGGCAACCCCCATGAGGATCGGACCGTTTAAAAATGAACAGTAGGTACACATGGTAAGGTCATACTTCCGGTAGGAAATTCCCTTGATACCCATCCGTTTCAAAGGCAGCGGAAGACTACTGTCCTCGCCCTCTGCATAAGGAAATTCGTGCACGTGCCGGGAGGCCACGTCCTCGATCCTTTCCCCTTGAACCTCTATATCGGACAGGTCAAGAGGTCTTTCCAGATTCCGGGCCGCATTGACCAGGTGGGGCACATCTGATGCGTCATGTCCCAGGACCTTTGCGCCAACCATATCCGCGGAAAGCATGTCAGGAGAGGCAACCAGGATATTGCTTCTCCTTATTTTCCCATCGAATCCCGGGCCGCGTTCGCTCGTGTAAATTCCGTCTAAGATTGTAAAAGAGGGAGGAAGTACCCTGGGAAACCTTGCGATCAGATAATTAAGATTCTTTTCCGGATCAGGGCTATGACATTTCTTCCGGGACTTGATATCCAGTGTGCCTTTCATATTTTTGATCCCGAGAGTGACCACTGTCTGTGCATGGGTCTTGAGAACAGGAATGTCCACCAGGAAATCGCTGTTAAACATATCCGCATTGAAATTCAGCTCTATTCCTTCCCCAATGTCTACCTTCTCAAATGGCCGCTCAAAGACATTAATGGTCTTGACCCCGTAACGTTCTTTCAGAATGTTGTAACCGAGACCTTCAAACGCATGTGCCAACGTCTCTTTGTCTTTGGGATCAAAAACAACCGCGCCCTCCCCTATTACGATGTCATCGATGCCCCG
>JAFDAP010000107.1 GCA_019313765.1 Deltaproteobacteria bacterium
GGGAAACAAGCATTTCGATGACGGTGACCTCAAGGATATTATGTTGACAAGTGAGAAGGACATCTTGTTTTGGTTTACGGATTCGGGAGTTCTGGACAAGAAAAAGCTGGAATTCGATGGCCATAAGATTACCGCCTTTTATCATAATCATGGCTTTATCAAGGCAAAAGTTGGCGAACCGAAGATTACCTATGAAAAGGAAACGGGCCTGACCATCACCATTGAAGTCCAGGAGGGGGAACAATATGGTGTCAATACCGTTTCCATTGAAGGCGATCTGATAGTACCTGTGGACGAACTTATGGAAAGAGTCCGGATTGGCAAGGAAAAGGTCTTTAACAGGGAGGTCGTTCGTAACGATGTCCTGGCGCTGAAAGAAATTTACAATGACGAAGGGTATGCCTATGCTGAGGTCAGGCCCCGCACAAAAGATAACAATGAGGCCCGGTTGGTGGATATCACATATGTGATTTTAAAAGAGCAAAAGGTCCGTTTTGAGCGGATCAATATCAGCGGGAACACGACAACAAGGGACAAAGTTATCCGGCGTGAATTGAAGGTTGTTGAAGGAGAATATTTCAGCGGCAAGAAATTGAAAAAAAGCAGTGAGAAACTTAACCGATTAGGCTTCTTTGAAGATGTGGAAGTCCAGACCAATAAGGGCAGCCGTGAGGATTTGATGGTGCTGGATGTAACTGTCAAGGAGAAGCCCACGGGCAGCTTCAGTTTCGGTGCCGGTTACAGCTCTGTGGACAATGTAATGGGGACGGCTAGTGTCTCGGAAAACAACCTTTTCGGACGAGGCCAAAGGCTGTCGGCTGCGGTCAGGATCGGAGGGAATTCCAGTCAATTCGATGTCACATTTACAGAACCCTGGATTTTAGATAAGGACCTTTCCGGCACGGTTCGTGGTTTCAAATGGGAACGAGAATACGATGACTACACCAAGGACGCGCTTGGCGGTTCTCTTACTTTTGGCTGGCCCATGGAAATGATAGATGAGTATACAAGGGCATGGTCATCCTACAGGTATGAGGATGCGGAAATCATGGATATCAGCCAGTATGCCTCACAGCTCTTATTAGATATGGAAGGCAGAAGCAAGACCAGCAGTATCGCCTGTGGTCTGCGGCGGAATTCAACTGATCGGCAGTGGAATGCGACCAAGGGGTCTATTAATGAGATTATGTTTGAGTATGCAGGGGGTTTTTTGGGAGGGAGTAACTATTTTAACAAAGTGTGGGTTCGATCCGCATGGTTTTTTCCCTTTTACTGGAACACGTCATTTATGGTCCAGGGAAGATGGGGATATTTAAAAGAGAGGTCAGGGGGCGACCTGCCTGCTTACGAGAAATGGTTCTTAGGAGGAATCAACACGGTTCGGGGATTTGAATATGCGGCAGTCTCTCCCTACGATCCCGTGACCTTAGATAAGGTGGGCGGCGAGAAGATGATGTGCTATAATCTGGAATACAGGTTCCCGCTTTTCAAGGATATGGGGATTATCGGAGTGGTCTTTTTTGATGCCGGCAAAGTGTATACTGACGAACCAGGTATTGTAGAAAGGGACATGGGAACGAGCGTGGGTGGAGGTGTTCGGTGGTATTCCCCCATGGGCCCGCTTCGAATTGAATGGGGTCTTAATTTAGATCCGCAAAGGGATGAGGACTCAAGCGTCTTTGAGTTCAGCATGGGGTCCACGTTTTAAATTATGAGATAACTGGCATGTTCTTGCCTTTGGAGCAAAATTCCTGAATAGTTGCGTTTACCCAATCAAATGGATTGATTTCCACTCAATTGGGGTTGAAATAAAACAACATATTAATAAAATAAGGAGGAAAAATGAGAAAATACTTATGTCCGTTATTTGTGCTAATCGCTTTATGTTTTTTACCTGTTTCGGCCACGGCGGCTGATTCCTTTAAGGTCGGGATCGTAGATCTGCAGAGATGTATCCAGGAATCCATAGAGGGCAAAAGGAAAAAAGACAAATTGCAAAAAACGAAAGACGATATGCAAAAAAAACTTGATGAAAGGCAGAATAAGTTATTAGAGCTCAAAAAGGAACTGGAAAGGCAGAGTATGATGCTGAGCATGGACGCAAAAGAAGACAAGGCAAAGGAGTTTGAGCGGCAACGGCGCGAATTCAAGTACTTTTATGACGATATAAGCAACCAAATGAGGAAGGCTGAGACCGAGGTCAGGAAGGTTTTATTAGGAGATCTTGAAAAAGTGGTCGGTGACATCGGCGCGAAGGGGAATTTTACTTTGGTCTTTGAGAGAAGGAGCAGTGGCATAATGTATCTTAAAAATACCATCGACATCACGGATGAGGTTATCAAGGCATATGACCTGACCAAAAAATAGTGTTTTTATAATCCTTTAACTTTTTGAAAATATTATCGTTTGAAGTCTTTTTAAAACTGCTTTAGTGTCACGGATTTTTTATTTGGAAATACCTCTTAAGAAAATCGCCCAGGCTGTGGGCGGAAAAGTCATTGGCGATGACAGGTTAGGCATTACCGGCATCGATTCTCTGGATTCCGCGGGTCCCGGGTCCATCTCATTTTTCGCTGATCGGCGCTACAAGGAAAGTCTGTCAAAGACAAATGCCTCCGCAATAATGGTCCGGGAGCAAACCGAGCTTTACGAGGGACCACAGGTGGTGGTTCCCAATCCTGAGCTGGCCTATGTCCGGGTCGCCTGCCTTTTTGCGCGGCCGGTTCCTCGCTTTAACGGAATAAGCGATCGTGCAAGTATTCATGAAAGCAGCCGTATGGGAAACAACGTATCTGTCTATCCTTATGTGTACATCGGGGAGGATGCGGTCATTGGAGATGATGTTGTCCTGTTTGCAGGGGTTTTCATCGGAGACAGGGTCAAAATCGGAAACAGGACCGTAGTATATCCCAATGTATCCGTTTTTGAAGACTGCGTAATAGGGAATAATGTGATTATCCATGCAGGAACCGTCATAGGGAGCGATGGGTTCGGTTTTGTGCAGGACGGCACCACCTCTGTTAAGATCCCTCAGATCGGAATTGTGCAGATCGATGATAATGTGGAAATCGGCGCCAATAATTGTATTGACCGGGCCGCCTTAGGCAAGACATGGATAGGGAAGGGTGTAAAGACAGACAACTTAGTGCAGGTAGCCCATAATGTGGTCATTGGAGAGGATACAATCGTGGTTGCGCAGGCAGCAATCGCGGGCAGTGTTCGTATCGGACGTCAGGTAATCATAGGAGGGCAGGTCGCCATTTCCGATCATGTGGAGATCGGAGACAGGGTCATGATCGGTTCCAAGTCAGGCATTGCAAAGTCCGTTTCATCCGGAGAAGTGGTCTCAGGGACTCCGAGCATGCCGCACCGGCTCTGGCTGAAAACTTCAGGACTTATAAAACGACTGCCTCTGTTCAATGAACGGTTGAAGCATCTGGAGAAAAAGGTGGAAGAGCTTGAGAAGAGGCTGAAATAAGCAGCAACTACTCCGGTTGTCAGGTTCAAGGTTCACGGTTCCGGGTTGAACTCCAGAACTTTGAAAATGTGCAGTTACAAATAAGGAACATCTCGCGCTATGGAACCACCCCTTTATTACCAGGATATTATAAAACTACTTCCCCACCGGTATCCCTTTTTGTTAGTTGACCGGATTACCGAAATAGAGCTTGGGAAAAGAGTTGTCGGGATAAAGAATGTGACGGCCAACGAGCCTTTTTTTCAAGGGCATTTTCCGGGCAACCCTATCATGCCGGGAGTACTTATTATCGAGGCCATGGCCCAGGTAGGAGGGGTCCTGGCCCGCCTGTCTCTTTCCGGTTCCGCGGACAAAGAGAACACGGATTCAGTCTTCTTCATGTCAATGGACAAGGTGAAATTCCGGAAGCCCGTTGTTCCCGGGGACCAGCTTAGATTTGAAGTCCAGGCATTAAGAACCGGGTCCAGGGTCTGGAAGATGGCCGGAAAGGCATTTGTAAACCAGGATCTGGTTGCGGAGGCCGAACTTGTGGCCACGGTCGGGTGAGGGGATTGATGACGAATATTATGGAAATTCACCCTTCAGCAGTGGTCAGTTCCGGCGCTGAACTCGGACCCGGTGTTACGGTCGGGCCTTACAGCGTCATTGGTGGACATGTCACCATCGGTCGTGATACTGAGATTTGCGCGCACGTTGCAATTGAGGGCTGTACACGGATCGGGGAACGGAATACGATTTATCCCTTTACATCCATAGGAACGCCCCCCCAGGATACAGGATATAAAGGAGAAGATACACGTCTGACCTTGGGTAACGATAACGTGATCAGGGAATATGTCACTATAAACCGTGCAACCACAAAAGAGGAGTGGGAGACGGTCATAGGTAATAACAACTATCTGATGGCTTATGCTCACGTTGCCCACGACTGCCGTCTGGCGGATTGGGTGGTCCTGACCAATGGGGCTACCTTGGGAGGGCACACCCAGATCGGTGAATATGCCATCCTGGGTGCTTTTTTGGCAGTGCAGCAGTTCGTCCGGATAGGCGCTCACGCTTTTTTAGGGGCCAAAGCAGGGATTGACAGGGATGTGCCCCCTTTTGTGATAACGGCCGGGCCAAGGGCCAGGTTATATGGTATCAATCAGAAAGGCCTGATTCGAAGAGGTTTTTCCCAGGAGACCATTAACGTCCTTAAAAAGGCATACAGGATCCTCTGGCGAGAAAACAGGTCTCTAAAGGATGGAATGGCCCAGGTTAAGCGAGATCTTGAGATCATACCCGAATTGGAGATGCTTTTGAATTTCCTTGCTGAGTCAAAACGGGGAATCATTAGATGATTGAATATTGAATATTGAAGCTTGACAATTGGGGATTGGGATTGAAAATGTATGCTTGTTCAAACGTAACTGGTACTCAGGTTCAACGTTCAGGGGCTAAAACCTGTGAACCTGTGAACCTGTGAACGGTTACAAAGTATCAAGGATTTTTTTATTAACGTCATAATAGCAGTGTTTGCGGTATTTTCGAGTTGAGGTCTTTTATAAATCTTCAATATTCAATCGACAATAGTCAATCCAAATTGTGTCTGAAAACAGTGAAATTATAGGTCTTATAGCAGGTGGCGGCCAGTTCCCGTTGATGGTCGCAGATGCTGTGAGGAAACAGGGCCTGCGTATGGTGGCCGTGGCACACCATGGTGAAACCGAGCCTTTATTATCAGAAAAGGCCGATGAGATCGTATGGATAAAATTGGGTCAGCTAGGGCATTTGATCAAGGCCTTCAAGAAAAGAGGGGTTCGCAATGCCGTGATGGCGGGGACCATAACCAAGAAGCGCATGTTTGAAAATATTATGCCCGATCTTAAAGGCCTTACGATAATGTCGAAACTGGCCATCTTTCATGATGATGATATCCTTAAGGCCGTTGCTAAGGAACTGGCCAAGGAAGATATAGAAATCGTCAGTTCTACCTATTACCTGCCGGAACTGTTGGCCCCCACAGGGTGCCTTACCAAGAAAAGGCCAGGCAAAGCTGAAAAAGAGGATATTGATTTCGGATGGAAGGTGGCAAAAGAATTAGGTCGCTTGGATATAGGTCAGTGTGTAGTGGTGAGAAAAAAAACGGTTCTGGCTTTAGAGGCGATCGACGGTACGGATGAAACTATTTTGAGGGGCGGAAGGTTGGGCAGAAAATCTGCTGTTGTGATTAAGGTTAGTAAACCGAATCAGGACCTCCGCTTTGATATGCCGACCGTTGGGATTGAGACATTGAAAGTGATGTCTCAGGTAAAGGCATCTGTTTTGGCTGTAGAGGCAGGAAAAACATTGATATTCGACAGGCCTGAGATGATTACATATGCGGACAAGGCGGGTATTTCCGTCGTTTGCCAGTAAAAAGCCTGGCCCAGCCTCCGGCCCATAGGGCCTACGGCCCGGAGGGAGGACCAGGCTTTGGTTATCCCCAGAGGAGATTTGCTTTGTTGGAGTTTTATTGACTTATTGAAATTCCAAATATCAAATCCCAAATATCAAACAAATTCCAATGACCAAAATTCGAAAATCCAAACAATTTCTTGTCCTGGAAGGTTTTGGTCATTGAATATTGAAATTTGAGATTTATTTGTAATTTGGTGCTTGTAATTTGTATTTTTAGACACAAAAATCCAAGGCAGAGACATCTAGCTCTGACCCCCGCGTAGCGGGATCTTCGACGGTCCCAGCCTCCGGCCCATAGGGCCTACGGCCCGGGGGGAGGACCAGGTTTTCAATGGAAAATAAAAGG
>JAFDAP010000108.1 GCA_019313765.1 Deltaproteobacteria bacterium
CGGCTTCTCTTCCAAAAAAAGATATCTTCCTATTCCCACTTTCGCTTGACTTCAAAGAAATACTCTGCACACCTTGACATGCTCCATAATACGGGTTAACCGAATATTTACTCCTGAACTATATCAATTGATATAGTTGCATGCTAATGAAAAAAAATTTCGTTGTCAAGAAAATAGAGAAAATGGAATTTAGCTCTCTGCTCTCAACTCCCCGTCCTCCCTTTCCAGATTCGGTATCATAATAACCATGGCCAATACGAACCAGAACGGCTCCATTATCCGCACAATAATAAAGGTGTTTGCACCAATCGCATGGACCAGTAGCCCTATAAAACCGGCCAAAAAGCCCATACAAAGGCCATTCTCGAAAGATTCAGTGGTTTTTTTTATGATAATATATACCTGCCTGAATATGCTGGACATTAAGAAAAAAAATGTGGCCAGCCCGAGAACACCCGTTTCTATGAGAACCCTGAAATACTGGGCATCCACAAATCCATAGCCGGTCACACCAAAACCGAGAACAGGATGTTTGACCCAGTCCTTAGTAACGTGTTTCCAGCTATTCAGCCGGGCAGAAGTTGATGTATCCATTTTAACTCCCATTACCTCAACCACATCGCTTCGAGCCTTGCCCTGCTCAAAAGTATAGGAAATCCTTTCCTTTGCAGCATCAGGGGCGATAAAAGGGAAAAGAAGACCCACACAAAGGAGCGAAAGGAAGACCCATTGCCTTTTTTCGGACAGCCAGACAAAGACCAACATGGCGGGAATTATGGCAAGATAGGAGCTTCTGGACTGGGTATAAAGAAACGGCAAGACAAATAGTAATATCAGGCTTCCGTAGATGATTTGATCTCGAAATGATTTGGTGGTCAAAAACAGGCCTGTGGTGATACAGATCATAAGGACCAGATACCCCCCAAAGGTATTCGGTTCTCCTGCTCCACCCTCAAACGGTGCTGAGACTCTACCACCTTCCGGAATCTGGGCTATCCCTATGATGGAGACAATAATGCATGTAATAAGCATGGCCCACAGATAATTCTGTATCTGCCGTCTATTTTTGAGATGATTGGCCACCATGAAGTAGATAAACACATATTCAAAATACTTGAGCACGAAAAAAAAGCCGGTCTTTAAACTGACGTCTGCAAATATAGCTCCCAACAGCGTAGAAACCAGGCAGATAATAATATAGTAACCGATAGGCTTGTTAAGGGGGGTCTTCAGGAAAAGGCCCAATTGTTTATTTATCGCCATTTTTGCCAGCCAGCTAAAACCGATAATGAGAATAAGAAAATCGTCAACCCTCAGGGTCACACCCCGGCCAAGAGATGCGCCTTCAGTGGCACCTACAATAATCTCTGGGCTGAGCAGCATGGAAAAGATAAGGAGATAAAGGGCAGCTTCCGTGCTGGCCAGGCAGATGATAAAAAAGATGATGCCCCCACCGAATGCTATTGTCTGGGTGGTGGACAATTTGGGCATGATATAGGCAAAGGCAAGGGCCAAAACCAAAAGGATGATTAGAGGAAGGATGAGTTGAACGGTAGTTTGGCCGGAGGTATTTTTCATTACGAATTTTCTTCCATGCCTTGTATTAAAAGAATTTCAATAGATACACCTTGCTTAAAGAGTAAGGAGTGGCTTCAAAACTTATAGTGTTCAGCAGGCGCTGATTCAAGACCTTTTTTTTCGAGGGTTCTAGGCGAACCTACTTTCGTCATCTGGCTGGAGTCCTCAGGAAGTCTAAGTTTCGGAGGGTAACGTTTTCTTGGAGAAGAGAGTTTTGTGTGCCCAGCCGAGGCTGCCGTCCTCAAGTTCCACAAGAAACCAATCTCCGTTCGCCTCGTGAACCATTACAATACATCCTTTCTTTAGAAGGTACTTCTTTCGAGACTTAAATGAGGGTTTTTCGCGGACAATACCAATGTCGACATTAAGAACTGCCTTGCCCTCTGCTTTTTCATTGGTCTGTGAAAAGGGTGCGGATTCAGAAGTATTGCCGTTGCGAAGGAAAAGGCTTTGATGCCCCCAGCTTGCACGGCCGTCCTTAAATTTCACGATATACCATTCGCCCTTCTCTTTTACCAAGGCAACCTCTCTCCCCCTTTTTAGTTTGTACAGTATAGATGATTCTGTTGTGGCCCTTGAACGCAGGTTTGCAGCGGCTACATTTACGGATAGTTTGGAATGTCTCGAGAGCAGGCTCTCTTGTGAAGACTTCTCTCTGTCTTCAGTGCCTCGGGAGGTTCTCAAATTGTTTTCTGCAACTTCTTTCTCGGTAGATGGAAACGAGTCCCCGGAACCATTGGGCAAAAAGGATTCATCAATCGGTTGCAGGGATCTTTCCTCGCTTAAAGGATTCTCTTCGTCTTGAATAGGGGCTTGAGAAGGGCCTGAACCTATAGCTGAGATTTGTTCCTGAAGCACCTGGGCTGTTTTTCCAGAACCTGCAGGCAAAACCGGCGGCTTGATCGATTGCGAGGGCTTACTTGAGGGCTCTTTGTTTTTAAATAGATATTTATCAATAGGCAAAATACCGGCTTGCCAGAGCAAGCCCACGGCTATTAGGGCCAGAGCTATCAATATTATCAGAATTTTTAGTGGGCCTACCCCCCTCTTATCCCTTTTTGCCCTTTTCCTTTTCTCTTTTTTTACTTTTCCTTCTTCTCCATAGGAAGAGTAGTATCTATAATACTTGAAATCCTGAAAATCCGGACTCACTTCCGGCTTCATGCCGTTGAGAACCACTCCCATAAGGTTGCTCTTTACCCTTGATAATTGGAGCGTGGTCCTTTTAAGAAGCCCCCTAGATATGCTTCCTACACGGTAAACGAGAAGAACCGCGTCTACTTTTGTACCTAATATTGTTGCATCCGCGGTGGAAAGGACAGGTGGAGCATCAAAAATAATGATATCATACTCTTCTTTTACCTCTTTAATAAAATCCACCAGGCGCTGTGAGTCAATGAGTTCTGCTGAGTTAGGAGGTATCGTGCCGCTTGTGATGATGTAAAGGTTATCAAGTCCGGGAGTAATCATCACATCATCCATCTCCATTTTGCCAATGATAATATCGGTAATGGTCTTTATGGCATCACGCCAGGAATAATTTCCAAGAAGGATATCAGTTAATCCAGGGCTTGTTTCGACCCCGAACGCTTGTGCTACCATGGGCTTTCTCAAGTCAGATCCAACCAGGAGAGTTTTAGTGCCTGCCTGTGCCATAGTGATTGCCAGATTAATGGCAACTGTTGTCTTACCTTCCTGTGGAGAGCCGCTCGTCACGGCAATGGTCTTTACCTTTTTATCCAGATCATGAAACTGGATGTTGGTCCTGAGACTCCTGAAACTTTCTGCCAGCATTGACTGGCGTGCAAAATGAGCCGCTAAGTGAACCTTACCGCTAAAGGGAGAAGATGATCTCACCTTTTCCCCCGCACGTTCCAGGCTTTCCTGGATATCTTTGATATCTTCATGGGGGATAACACCCAGGACTTGAGTTCCTAAGGTCTCTTCAACGTCTTCAATGGCGCCGATAGAGGTGTCAAAAGTCTCTGCGATAAAGGCAAGCACCATACCGAGGATCAGCCCTATGACAACACCCATTGCTCCCGTTGTCGCTGTTTTGGGTGGATTAACAGGAGAAGTGGGTAAAAAAGCAGGCCTGACAACAGTAACCTCCTCGGGTTTGTCGGCCTTTCTTATCAATGCTTCCTGGTTTTTCCGCTCCAAAAGGACGACCATCTCATTGTAGGAATCAACCTCCCTGGTCAGACGGTTATATTCGAGCTTCTTTTCCATAAGCTCATTCGTCTTTTTGTCAACCATTGTCAGGTCTTTTTTTAGATCCGCTTCCCTTGTATTTAATCCATTAATCTGTAACTGGAGGAAAACCTCCATTTTTCGGGCTGTTTCAATAATCTTGCGCGAAATTTCAATGACATACGGGTGCTTAGTCGTGAAATCTTCCAACAATGAATCTCGTTTCAGTAAAAGTTCGAGCAGGCTGGTATTGGCATCCTGATATTGCTGGTTGGCATAAGTTGAATAAAAATCATTACCGAAACCGGATGGATTCTTTATGAATTGCCTCAATTTTGCGAACAAAGCATTGAGGTTAACATTGGCCTCCTTGAGTTTTCGTATTTCATCCTTTATCTCATTGCTTCTCAACAAAAGATTCTCACTCTGTAGATCAAATGAAACTAATCGGTTTTCCCGAGTGAACCTGTTGAACTTGTCTTCCGATTCCCTGAGCTTCCGCCTCACCTCGTTCAGTTGTTTGCTAATATAACTTGCAGCTGCTATTTTTCGTTTGTTCTGTTCTTCAAAGTGAATCCCCCTGTAGGTTAATGCAATTGTATTGGCAAGCAGTTGAGCAAAAGCGGGATCAGGATCCGTTGTTTCTATGTTTATGATGTTGGTGAAGTTCTCTCTTGAAACTTTGACCTTGGATTCAAGGTTCTGGACCGTAGTCACGACATTGGATTGCAACAAAGATCCCTCTTGGCCTGAATATTTAGGTATCTTCCCTAATTTTTCAGCCACCTGTTTCATAACGGAATAGCTCTTGAGTACGGAAATAAGGGTGTCCAGCTCACCACCGCCGGACCATGAGAATGCCCTTTGAAAAACGCCTTCTATTGAGGTCTGTTTTTCAAATTTTATGCTGCAACTTGAGGTGTAAAGGGGAGTAGGGGCCCTTAAGACAGTAAAAATTGTGCTGAAAACACCTAATATAATGGCGGTAAAGATAATGGTAAGCTTCCGCTTTTTAATGATGCGCCAGTATTCTCTTAAGTTTATATCGTATTGTGCCAAAATAACGCCCTATCCTTTTTTACTTAATTAACGGCGGTATGGGTCTATATTGTTATGTCTTCGGTCAAAATGGAGATATTTGCGAAGGGAGTATTGATATTCAAACTGCGCCGGATAAAGGAGAATATCCAGTAACGGCAACATATTAGCGATCCAGTCGTTAATGTCCCCTATGAGCATACGGGGAACATAGACGAGGTCTCCATCCTCAAGGCGGATGTTCTGTGATAAATCGGCCTGTGTCAGTAGGGCATCCAGGTTTGCCATCATGACTAAAGGCTCTTTCCCGGGCTCATGGGCCCTTACAATAAGCGTGTTTTCTTCCTTGGCTAAGCGTGTAAAGCTCCCGGCCAACGAGATAGCGGCTAAGAGGTCCTGGGCATCTTCAAGGGGATAGATCCCCTGGTATGAGACCTCTCCCATCACATACACCCTTTCACCGTATTCGGGCAGTTCCGGTATGTCCACCACATCTCCATCATCAATGATGACATTCAGAATCTCGTCACCTTTTTCTATAATATCGTAAAGGTTAATAATGTAGGTTTTCCCGGCCCTTATCAGCTTGACCTTCTTGATATCAGCGTCAACAGTATAACCGCCTGCGAGGACAATCAAATCCATCAGTGTAGTCTTGCCCTGCAGGTTGATCTTGCCACTCGCTCCTTTTCCCAAAAAATTAGCCCTGAGCGAAGCAAGTTCTCCCATGAGCAGGGCGCTTTTGCTGTTAAATTCCTTTACTAAGACATCAATCCTGGGTTTCTTGATATAATTGGACAGCCTTTTAGTAAGCATATCGTCAAACTGGCTGGGGATTAGCCCTGCCACTTGAAGGTTGTCTATAAATGAATAGGAAACCTTGCCTCTGGTATTAACAGTAACAGTGGTGGTCGTGACCTTGTCCCCCACACGTGAACTGATTTCCAGAACATCAAGGGGACCGATACGATATTCGGAAACGCCGTCGATTTCCCTGAAGACCTTGTTTTCCGTGACCCTTCTCATCCTTGCAAGCGATTCCCTTTCCTTCTTTCTCTGAAGGCTCTTGTTGGCCATATCTTCCTTGGACGGAGCCAGTTCTTTCACAGGGGTTCCTTTCACTGCCGTTGAGGAGTAGCATGACTGGAACATCAAGCCTGACAGAAGGCACAGAATGGGAATAAGGATGTTTTTAATGGATAATCTTAGATGGTTTTTGTTCTTGTTTTTCACGGTATTAAAATCTCTAATTTTGATAACCTCGTAAAAAGTCGCTCTGTGCTTTTTTACGAGTCCCTCAATTTTGACTATGAACAAATGTTACAGTAAAAAAACAAAATTTATATCAAATACCGATTCAGTCGAGTTCTTTTTCATCAACAGACCCCACAATATGCAGCAGTGGAGATTCGGATAACTGGATCATAAAGGAGCTCTATTGTGGGCCTCATTGGCTGTCTTTGGTCGGTACTGATGACACGACCGATGGAACCATTATTCAGCTTCACATGGGTATTCACGGGAAACAGGGAGATTTGATTCAAAAAGGCTTTGACTACGTTAGGCGGAAATTTTCCTTTGCCGAACTCTAAAACGGATTTTACGGCCTGGGTCTGAATGTACTTATCGCGATACGGCCTATTCTTGATCATGGCCATGTAAACATCTATTAGTCCTATTATTGATGCAGCCTCTGAGATCTCTTCCCCTTTGAGGCCGCGGGGATAACCGGACCCATCCGATCTTTCATGGACTTGCACAGCCACCTCTCCCAACTGTTTAAAGACCTCTCCCATACCGCTAAAAATTTGAGCGCTGAATTCAGGGTGTTTCCTGATTACAGCAATTTCATCCGGACTGAGTTTTCCCGTTTTTTTCAGAATATGATCAGGGAGTTTATACATGCCTACATTTTCAAGAAAGGCCGTAAATCCCAATCTCAAGAGCTTCTTTGTATCATAACCCGTTCCCTTGCCCACCTTCAAAGAGGCAAGGGTAACGGAAATGCTGTGAACCGGTAACTCATCATCACTCGGAAAGGAAAGTGCGTATTCATAGAGTTGATCAATCAGATCCTGATCGATTATATCATGGAGTAAGGAGAGAATGGGTGAATGGCTTAATCCCTGGTTTGCCTTTACTCTGTCCCTGATTTCCACTGCTTTCTCAAGAAGTCCGGCGTAGTATGTCTTTACATCCTCACTATACCTATTGGTTGAAAAAGGATCAGAGAAATTAGGGGTTTCTTCTGGACTCAGGATTTGCGAATCGGTCATCCGCACTTCTTTAATCCGGGGGTCCTCTTGCTGGGATTCGTCCACCTGTTCAGGCTCGGAGGATGGGGCTCCTTCTCCCTCCTTTTTATCGTCTTCAAGAATATCAGAAAACCGTACCATCATCAATAATGTCCTCTACTATACCTGAGCTAATCATCTTTGCTTTATTGCCAAAACCGACGAAAAAGGCCAAATCGCAAAGGTGGTTGATCTTTCTTGGTAATCCCTCGCTATGTTCATAGATGGTCTCAATTGCATCTTCACTAAACAAATTGCCGTTTCCGCCCGCTTTTTTTTGTCGAAATAAGATGTAATCTTTTGTCTCCCCCAAATTAAATGGTCTCAGTGAATATTTTATGGCGATCCTTTGCTTGAGCGGTTCGTTTTTCCTGATTTTATCGAATACCTCTGGTTGACCCACAAAAAATATCATTATCAAGAAACGATCGGATAATTGAAAATTAAGTAAAAGCCTGATTTCTTCGAATGTTTCATCTGAAAGTAACTGAGCCTCATCAACTATCAGGAGGGTCTTTTTTCCCACATTCATATTTTCAATCAGCTTTTTCTGCAATACATGAATAATATTCACCTTGGTGTCAGGGGCATCAGATATTCCGAATTGATAAAGGACATCTTTCAGAAATTCTGTAGAGTTTGAGCAAGGATTTGATACGATTCCAATGTCCAGCCTCTCTCCCAATATCCTTTCCATGAAGACCCGGCTTAAGGTTGTTTTGCCACAGCCAATATCTCCCGACAGCAATGCACAGCCTTTGCCCCTTTTCACGGCATATATCAGCCGTGTTAGACCTTCTTTATGAGGTTCCGAAGCATAAAAGAAGTCTGGATCAGGCACATTATCAAACGGGAACTTCTCGAAACCCCAGTAATCAAGATACATTATCTCTTAATCCAAAAGTTTTTAATATAATATATATTTTCATTCAATAGTTTAAAGACCGTTTAAATATAAAATATTATCCATTATTAATGTAAAATAAGATTTCTTTGCCTTGGACATAGTATCTTTTGCCTATTTTGATAGACTTTAATTTGGCATTCTTTCTTAACTTCAGGATTGTCCCGTAGGATATTTCAAGAAATTGGGCTACCTGTTTCAAGGGGTAACTTAATTCCGGATCGATTTTTCTGAGATCAATTGCCATGACATGCCTCTCTTTTGGTGTGATGTATTCCGATTTGACCCGAATTATATACAATTGTATCGAATTGTCAATAAAAATATGAAAAGAGATGTAAACAGAGTCCTTCGATCTATCAGAACCTAACCGGATTCTTCTCTATTTGCAGGGTTTCCTGGTCCTGCCCTGAGCGAGGTCTTTGGCAATGACCTGCCTGGTCTCTGTTTGCGGTGCACCAGGTCAGACGGTCAGCGATTTGAGGCATATCGATGATCGGCCTGGTGACCGCTCTGCTTCTTGTGCTTCCTGGTCCATATGGTTTGAGCGGTTACACACACCGCGGCCTAAGACAGCCACCACCTCGGCAGTGGATTGACTACAAGCTATGCCCTTTCCTTTATCGAAATCCAGTTACACGAAATACGGGGTTAAAAGGTGTTCTCAACTCTCCCGTCATTTTGGTGGCGTTCTATGGGCTTGCGCAAAAATAACTTAGCAGAATTGGCGCCCGGATCTCCCCGCTGAGAC
>JAFDAP010000109.1 GCA_019313765.1 Deltaproteobacteria bacterium
CGATGAGGCCATTGATCGATCCGTGAGGGGATATCCGGCCAAACATGAGTTCACAAAGCGCATCCCTAACATGCAGTGTCTTCACTGTCATAATCAGAACCACGTGGGCGCGGATTATGAGGGTCTTTTTGAGCATGATTACAGCAGTACCTACCGGTCCCCCCTGGTGGATGGGAAACCTGTGCCCATGATCTACGGGCTGGATTATCATCATCTGGCTAAGGACATTCACGCGGAAAAGGGTTTGTTGTGCATTGATTGTCATGAAAAGGAAGATGTCATGGGGAATGGCAGGGCCTACAGCTATGAGATGGAGGTGCCAAAGCGCTCCTGCACCGACTGTCACGGCGGGTTTGACAATCCCGTTCCTGATCTTTCCATCACGGCCATTCGCTATGTAGCCACTCCCCCTCACGAGGGGGAGCGGGTTATATTTATCTCCAAAAATCAAGGCCAGAAACATCCATTACCCCTGTTTTCAAAGGATTCAACAGGGCATAATATCAGGGCCCATACAAGAGTCCGGTGCAGTGCCTGCCATGCCCAATGGTGTTATCAGGACTACGGGCTGAGTGTTATCCGGGAGGATGTGATACAGGGATACAAGTGGTATTATTCGACCGCTCAGGGTGATCCTTACCTGCAAAAGGTTTTGGAGGAACAAATCGATCACCCTGAAAAGAGCTATCCGGTTTCAAGGGATTGGGTGTCGGGCGAGTCCAAACCGGGAATCTGGTCGGCGGGATGGCGTTTCAGGCGCTGGGAATTTATGCCCCTTGGCTTGGACCATGAAAACAGGTATGCGATCCTGCGTCCCCTTTACCAGTATCTCATAACCTACGTAGACCGGTTGGGGAACGTACCTTTGGACAGTGCCATTCCCTCAAGGGTGAACGGCGGCAGGGGATGGGCATTCATGCCTTACGTCCCCCATACCGTCTCCCCCTTTGGGCGGTCATGTGACAGTTGTCATCAGAACAGGATGACCGCAGGATTAGGCATAATGCAGAAGCCCACCATGGATACCGGTCTGACAATTCCCTCTCCGCCTGCCGTAAAAACCATGCGGCTTCTGAATGCTGAAGAGAGGAAAAAGCTCATTGAGCCTTCGAGGAAGTGGCGGAAAGAAAGGCTGCGGGCATTAACCGGTAGATAGGAGGCTGTCCGAGAATCCCGCCGATTTATCCGCCCCTGGCGGTTTGAGAGGGATTTTTGTCCACCTGAAACTACGACTTTGACGTTTCCCTGACAATGTCCCCTATTATCCAATTCGTACTTTCACCGGTCGGGTGGATTGAATTTGGTTCAAGCCGCTTTTCAAAAAAAAGCTTGAATTTAATTAAAAGAAGGTTATTATATAGGGGTAATCATGAAGGCTCGCCTTTATGGGCGGGCTTGTTTCGTTCAAAGGGTAAATTCCATTTGTCAAAAGTGGCAACCTGAAGTTTGGAACCATGTGAATTTTTTGAAAAGAAGATGTCACTATGGCAGACGGAATCGTAAAATGGTTCAGCGATAAAAAAGGATTCGGTTTTATTGAGCAGGAAGACGGTGGCGACGTATTTGTTCACCATTCGCCATCAACATGACCGGGTTCAAGAGCCTTGATGAAGGCGACCGAGTGAGCTTTGACGTAGAACAAGGTAACCGAGGACCTTCGGCAAAAAACGTTACCAGTCTGTAATTCGCTGAAATACGGTTATAAAGGGCATC
This sequence comes from Deltaproteobacteria bacterium, assembly GCA_019313765.1. Lineage (GTDB taxonomy): Bacteria > Desulfobacterota > DSM-4660 > Desulfatiglandales > Desulfatiglandaceae > JAIOSR01. Next base: position 1,714 of record JAFDAP010000109.1, read on the forward strand.
TTGTTGAGTTGATACGGGATGCCCTTTTATTTGATCAATGATTGTAACGACACAGGTTCAAAGTAATTTAAAACAATTCGAAGATAAGTAAAAAATCCACGCACAGTCAGATCGTGTGGTAATGTCATTCCGAGGCGGCAGCCGGGGAATCTTGAATCCGCAACTGATTAATATTTAAAGATTTCTCGCTTCGTCCTTCATGGAGTAGGCGCCAACGGGCCGGAGGCTCGAAATGACATAATAAAGTAAAATTTGGGGGGTATTTAGGTTAATGGGAAATGTAACAGATGAAATGGCAGAAAACGGATTCTCCATGATTGAAAACGTGGATCCCACTTTCGCAAATGACCGAAAAGCTTTTCCTGAACAGGTGGAGACTGATTACGATGAAATTGAAGACCAGGCTCAAGACAGCCATAGCTTTATGGAATTGTACGAAGAGAGTCTGAAAAGCATTCAGGAAGGTAAGGTCATCAAAGGAGAAATTGTTCAAATAGACAACGAATTCGTTCTGGTCGATATCGGTTACAAATCGGAAGGGCAAATTCGCATCAATGAGTTTATGAGCGCGGATGGCCAGCTGACGGCCAAAATGGGTCAGGAGGTAGATGTCCTCCTGGTGAGCAAAGAGGATAAAGAGGGACGTATAATTCTTTCCAGGGAAAAGGCTGCGACAGTCAAAATATGGGATGATGTGGAAGAAATCTACAAGAATCATGGAATTATCAGAGGTAAAGTCCTTTCGAGGGTGAAAGGGGGGCTTTCCGTCGATATTGGCCTACAGGCCTTTTTACCCGGGTCTCAGGCCGATCTGAGGCCGGTCAGGGATTTGGATACCCTGATAGGAACTGAGAATGATTTCATGATTGTAAAGTATGAAAAAAAGCAGGGGAATATAGTGCTGTCCCGTCGGGCCTTATTAGAGGCTGAGCGAAAGGCTCTTCGGGAAAAGACACTTGAACTCCTGGAAAAGGACGCGATTCTTAAGGGTATAGTCGGAGGTATCGCCGATTTTGGTCTGTTTATCGACCTTGGCGGCATTGACGGCCTTGTACATATCAACGATATTTCCTGGCGCAGGGTTCGGCACCTGTCGGATATGTTTAATGTTGGTGACGAACTCACGGTCAAGGTCTTGAGCTTTGATAGAGAAAAAGAAAGGGTATCTCTTGGTATAAAACAGTTAACACCAGATCCATGGCAAGAAGCTCAAGAGAAATATACGGCAGGGGCCAAAATCAACGGCCGTGTCGTGGGTCTGAAAGAGTACGGTGCCTTCGTGGAGGTCGAAGAGGGCATGGAAGGCCTGGTTCACGTGTCTGAAATGTCATGGACCGGAAAAATTAACCATCCTTCGCAAATCTTGAACGTCGGAGATGACCTGGAGGTTATGATCCTGGACGTCGATTCGGCAAAAAAGCGAATTTCTTTGAGCATTAAACAGCTTGAACCGAATCCCTGGGACAGCATTGCTGAAAATTATCCCGTCGGGACCACCATCGCGGGTAAGATAAAAAATATCACCGACTTTGGTATTTTTATCGCTATTGCTGAAGGTATAGACGGTCTTGTTCACGTATCTGATATGACATGGGCCAAACCGCTAAAACAGCCTTCGGAGCTTTACACAAAAGGCCAGGAAGTGGAGGCGGTTGTCCTGAGCATTGACAAGGAAAACGAGCGTTTTTCATTGGGAATCAAGCAGCTTACGCCGGATCCCTGGGATGTTATTCCCGAAACATATAAACCCGGGACTCTATTTGAGGGTACGATCACAAATATTACCGATTTCGGCCTCTTCGTTGAACTGGAATCAGGGATAGAAGGCCTTGCCCATATTTCTGAATTGCCCAATGACAAAGGGGGCAACCCGCTGTCCCATTTTCAGGTTGGTGATGTGATTCAGGCCAAGGTTGCCAGTATCTCTCGAAAGGACAAAAAAATTCGACTTTCCATGCAAAAACTGGACGAAAGCACCGAAGAAGATATCTCCAGTTATGTGAGCAACCATAAAGGTGCCACTTCCAATCTGGGGGAGCTTTTAAAAGAGGAGATGACGAATCAAAAAGAGCAGACCCTGCTCTCAGAAGGCTCTCCGAGGATAAATTAGGCCATTGGTATTTAAAAGGGGCAGGCGAATTATTTACACTAATTGCGTTTATCTGAAATTGACCGATATTCCTCAAACCATGTCTACAAAAGATCTAATAATCTCTTTTTGGATTTGACTTGTCTTGAACTTCACACCAATCCCTTGTTCATCAAGCCGAACTATCTCCCCCTCGATTTTGATCTTTTTTTCATGTTCGGGAAGAAGAAAAGTCATTGAAATTACCTCTCCAACTGCAAAGGGGATACTGGTTTCGATAAAGACCCCTTCAATACTAATATCTTTTATAAAATCTCTGTATGACCTGGACTCAGTCGAGTAATCTAAAGTTGCAAGAAAGGGTTTTCTTTCATGTTTCCGTTTCTTTTTAAACAGCATTTCTTCCAACTCGCCCAAAAGGGCTTGTTGGTCTTCTTTGGACATCTTTTCAATCAACTCATGCAATCGAGCTACAACACTCGATTTGTCCACTTTATTTTCGATTTCGGCCATGACGTCACCTCCGCAAGCAAAACAGCCTCCAAAGGGGTATAGAAATCCCCTGGAGGCTTTGTACTCAATACCCTCTGGTAAAATCTTCTCATAGTTGTATCCAGAAGGTTAAGGTTATGCTGTCGATTTATTGAGAGATTAGTGAATATGAATGTTATCCAAATTGTATTGTAGCTAATATACAAGAATTGTCAAGCCAAGAGTGTAGACGCTACCCCCGTATTTACACCCAAATCTGATAACCTCGTAAAAAGTCGCTCTGTGTCTTTTTACGAGTCCATCAAATCTGACATCAGTAAAACCGTGACCGGTGACGGGTTCACGGGTTTAGAGGCTCTGTTATCTGAAAGGCCGTTTCAATTATTCTTTACCTGTAATCTCGCTGGTCCGTTTGAGCATAGCATATACAGGATAAAGCGCAGACATAAAAGCGCCATGAACAAAACGTGCAGGAATATCTTCCCCCTCAAACTGCAAATCCCGTGTCGCACATGCATCCGGCACAACCGTACACTTAAACCCGAAATCAAAAGCGGCACGCGTCGTTGCATCTATACACATATGGCTCATTGCCCCACAGATTGTCAGGCGGTCGATATCGTTGGATCTCAGTTCCTGCAGCAGGTCTGTTTCTCTGAAACTGTTTGGATAGTTTTTTGTGATGACTTTTTCAGAGTTTAACGGCGCCAATTGTTGATTGATTTCCATACCCGGAGTGTTCGCCACAAAGAAGGTCGCGCCCTCATAGGCTGAAATGTGTTGGATGTGATAGACCATCCGGTTTTCAGCACGGTAAAAGTCAAGCAATCTCCCGGCATTTTCCGCGGCCTCGTTCATCCCGGAAAGTGCCATGTTTCCACCGGGAAAATAATCATTCTGCATATCCACAATGATCAACGCATTACTCATTGGTCTATCCTTTCTTTAAGATAGTTGAATATATCGATTTTGTTGTATCGGGGTATCGGATTTGTTTACCCCGCCTCCTTTTTCCTGTCAATTTATTTTTTTATCAATGTTCCTGTTTCCGTCAGAGAAAGCTCAACAAACCATTGTTTGTTGAGTTGAGGCTTTTTTCGATAAGCGGGACGCGGATAAGAAAGTAAATTTCCGGACACAAATAAGGTGGAAAGGTTGCTGTCATGAAGTAGGCTTGGCGATCTGACAGTTCCGATGGTACGGTGAGGCACTCTTTTGGGAGTTCTCCGGGATCGGGGTGAGTGTATGGAGTTGGGTCAGCCCTAAGTCACCTTAACACGATCTTCAGATCATTCCATTAAAATGAAAAAACCCAGTCTCGATCACTCTTCAGGTCTACTCTTGACTCTTATTTATTGATAAAGCATTCAGCTCTCAGCCGTATAATTTGTTGATTTTAAGCAATGCCCTTAAATTAACAATAAGCTTATTATCGAATCAATTTAAATAAAACTTGACTTTTCAAGTAAAAAAAGAAAAAAATATAAAAAACTCGTGAGGGCTCGCCTTTGTGGGCGGGCTTTTTTCGTTCTGAAGGGAAAATCTACTTGTCAAAAGTGACATCCTGAAGTCTGGAAACATGAGAAATTATTTGAAAGGAGGATGTTACTATGGCTAATGGAATCGTGAAGTGGTTTAATGACCGCAAAGGCTTTGGCTTCATTGAGCAGCAAGATGGTCCGGATGTATTCGTTCATCACTCAGGTATAAATGCAACCGGCTTCAAGTCTCTTGGTGAAGGTGATCAGGTTAATTTTGACATAGAGCAGGGCCAAAAAGGACCTGCTGCGGTGAATGTCACGGTAGTCTAGGAGCCTGTCGGAATACTGGAATTTTAGAGGCTGTTGGAAAATGTGCAGATGCAAGGCGCGCGAAATCCTGAGGAATGAGGCGTACATGAACGTACGTCGCAGTGACGAA
>JAFDAP010000110.1 GCA_019313765.1 Deltaproteobacteria bacterium
ACGTCCGTCGTCCTAAAATAAAACTGCGGCCTGTATCCGTTAAAAAACGGCGTGTGACGACCACCTTCCTCCTTCGTCAGGATATATGCCTCCGCCTTAAACTTAGTGTGCGGCGTTATACTGCCAGGGGCCGCAACCACCTGACCACGCTCAACCTCTTCCCGCTTCGTTCCCCTCAATAATACTCCGATGTTGTCCCCGGCCTGACCCTCATCCAGTATCTTCCTAAACATCTCAACTCCGGTACAAACCGTCTTCATCGTATCCCTGATACCTACTATCTCAACGTCTTCTCCTACCTTGATCACTCCACGGTCCACCCTTCCTGTCACAACCGTACCACGACCGGATATACTGAAAACATCCTCTATCGGCATCAAAAACGGCTTGTCAGTGTCACGCACCGGCTCAGGTATATAACTGTCAATACCATCCAATAACTCAAATATGGACTTCACATCCTCAGAGTCAGGATCATCACTCTCCAACGCCTTCAACGCACTACCACGTATAATCGGTATGTCATCCCCGGGAAATTCATACTTCGACAAAAGCTCCCGCAACTCCAACTCCACCAACTCTATTAACTCTTCATCATCCACCATGTCACACTTGTTCAAATATACAACTATGCTCGGTACTCCAACCTGACGCGCTAACAATATGTGCTCCCGAGTCTGCGGCATCGGACCATCATCAGCTCCAACTACCAGTATCGCACCATCCATCTGCGCAGCACCCGTAATCATATTCTTGATATAATCAGCATGACCTGGACAATCCACATGCGCATAATGCCTGTTATTCGTCTCATACTCCACGTGCGCCGTCGCTATCGTAATTCCACGGGCCTTCTCCTCAGGCGCCTTGTCTATCTCATCAAAAGGTACAAAATCCGCCATGCCCTTCTTCTCTAAATGCTTCGTAATCGCAGCAGTCAGTGTCGTCTTACCATGATCTATATGACCTATCGTCCCAACATTTATATGCGGCTTCGTCCTCTCAAATTTCTTCTTCGCCATCTCTTACCCTCCTCTTGTTAGTAAGCAGTAAGCACTACACCACCTCTCACTCATGGAGCCCACGACCGGGATCGAACCGGTGAACCTCATCCTTACCAAGGATGTGCTCTACCTACTGAGCTACGTGGGCATAATAACATAAACTCACTACGCGGTTTTATTGATGGAGCGGGAAACGGGACTCGAACCCGCGACCCTCAGCTTGGAAGGCTGACGCTCTAGCCAACTGAGCTATTCCCGCCGATCACACCATGAGACCTTTGCAAAACGTCCGCTTCCCAATCTCTGCGTCAGACTCAAATTTTGATCCTCGAAATACTCAATGTATTCCTGTGGTTAAAATTTTCGCCTTCCTTGACCTTGAACAAAATTAAACATTTTTCAAAGGTCTCATCATTTTCCAAGTTACGTGACGAAGTCGACTAAGAGGCTGTCCGACAATGGCTTCGTCGCGAGACCGAGCGAAAATTTCGAGGGCAAGTCGAAGATCCCGGACTTTGAGCGGGGGCGGCAAGCCCAAAACGACCGGAGATGTAGCAGTAGCCTACATTGAAAACGACCGGAGATGTAGCAGTAGCCTACATTGAGGGCGTTTTGGGTTTGCCAACGCAGATCCTCGATATTTACAGCCGGTCGTAGCAGAAGCCTATTCTCGGACAGCCTCCTAAGACCGTAATGTAGATCATATGGTGGAGAGGGGAGGATTTGAACCTCCGAAGGCTGAGCCGGCAGATTTACAGTCTGCTCCCTTTGACCACTCGGGAACCTCTCCGCTATGCAGTCGAGACCTCTGAAAACGTCCACTTTTGCCTCTCGCCAACGCCAGGGGGCCACACCAAAATTTTAATCCGCCAGAGTCGGGCCAATTGTCAAGATATTCAACGTATTCCTGCGGTTAAGTTTTCGTCTAACCATTCGGGTCGGGGCTTGACCTTGAACCCCGCTTAAGTGGTAAACGTTTTTCAAGGGTCCCGGTCCTAAAAAAATAAGAAAATTCTCTTCCCTCTGCCTCCTTAATAAACGCATGGAGCCAGCGAAGGGAATCGAACCCCCGACCCACTGATTACAAATCAGTTGCTCTGCCATCTGAGCTACGCTGGCGACTGAATTGGAAAAGTGTAATTTTTAAGTATAATTTTATGCAATAATATTTTCAATGCCTAAAATAATACAGGAACGACAAAAAACGGAAGAAAACAGGAAATAAGCTCTGAAAAGCTCCCATTTCCGTCGTTTTTTTTCTTTTTGTTCTAATTTTCTGCATCTGCAAAACAATCTATTATACCTATTCAAACAATAATATCAATCATTTTTTTCACATCAGGTGTAAATTTATTAAATTATATGCTTGAACCCACCCATTCTTTATGGTATCAGCAAACAAACAAGAAATTTACAAAAACTTTTCCAAAATTTTTCAAGTTTAAGGAGGTATGGATATGGCAGCGTTAGCAGGTGGTTTAGTCGCATTGGTGTTGGGAATCATAGGAATTTCAATTTGGTGGTCATATTTTTTGAAGGCCTTAGCGGCCGGAGTGCCTATAATGTTGATCTTGGGCGGGGCCTTGGCCGTGTACCTGGGCTTTGAAGAAATCAAGGACAAAAGAACTGCCGAGACCTTTGACGAAACCAGCGGTCTCAAAGATGAGGTTGCAAGCCTAAAGGAAGAAATCGATGGATTGAAGGGTCAAAAAGAAGAAGGAGAAAAAAAGGAAGACAAATAATAAGGCAGTGGCACAAAAAACTTATTTTAAGACAGTCTCCGGGCACCAAAAACTTTGAGCCCGGAGACTTTTTTTATCGTACTGCAATCTCCAACGCATTAAAAAAATAATTGATTTCAAATCGGGCGTTTTCTTCAGAATCCGAACCATGTACCACGTTTTTTTCGATATCAGTGGCAAACTCCCGCCTGATCGTACCTTCTTCAGCCTCTTTATAATTAGTCGCCCCCATTAACTTTCGATATCTCTTAATTACATCTTCTCCTTCTAATGCCATAACCACACATGGTCCGGACGACATAAAATCAGTTACACTTTCGTAAAATGGTTTGCCTTCATGGACCTTATAAAACCCTTTGGCCTGTTCTTTGGTCATTCTGATCATTTTCATGGCCATGATATTTAAGCCTTCCCCTTCTAAACGCTTTACAACCGCCCCGATCAGATTCCTTGATACACCGTCCGGTTTAATGATCGATAAAGTTCTCTCTTTCATAGAACAATTATCCTCCTAAAATTTATTTCGTTGACCCCACCCTTTCCCAGCTGTTATAGAGCACTACCTAATAAGAATAAAAGCGGAGACATTAGTCAAGGAATTTGTCTTATGAGAAAGTAAAGAATCCAGGCCCGTCGAAGATCCCGCTATGCGGGGGAGGACCTGGCTTTAGTTTCACCCCATAGGGGTTAGACGGTTTTCGTTATTAGGTTGCGCGGCTCGTTTGGCCTTTCGTCAGTCGGTTGCGGGGTTTTTACCGAAAACCGCATTACGAATACCGATACGAGCGTCGCAACCGCAACCGTATGCCGTACAACATACAGTCCACTGAGATCATCAAGGCAAAGCCCACTGACTCTGACCCGGCCCAGAGGACCGGATTTTCCGGGTTAAAAAAATAAAGATTTTGAAAGGATAGACAGAATGAATGAAGCAACGAATGCAGATGAAAACAAAAAGCCCTTAAGAATGGAGGCGGATCATGTTTTTCAATTCAATTGTTCTCCCGGCGTTACCTGCTTTACCCAGTGTTGCCAGGATGTCACCATTGTTTTGACACCTTATGATGTCTTAAGACTGAAAAATTCACTCGGAATATCATCGGACGAGTTTCTGGATAAATATACTATTATTCTTTCACAAGAAAATCGTCTAATCCCGATGGTTGTTCTCAAGATGAACGAGGATACAAAGAGGTGTCCCTTTGTATCTGAAAATGGTTGTTCTGTTTACGCCGACCGCCCATGGCCCTGCAGGATGTTCCCTCTGGACATGAATGATGACGGCACATTTCGGCTCATAACCGATGCCTCCCTTTGCAAAGGGCTAAATGAAAATGAAACACTGCGGATCTCCGAGTGGCTGATTGGACAGGGGGTTCCCATATATGACGAAATCAACACCCTTTTTTCAGAAGTGACCAACCCGCTTCGAGCCCAGGACCTGGATATTGATAATCCCAAAATCCAGCAGATGATCTTTATGTCATTATACAATCTGGACAAATTCAGGGAATTTATTTTCAAAAGCACGTTTCTGGATCGATTTGAATTGGAAAAAATAAGACTTGAGAAATTAAAAAGAAGTGATTTGGAACTTCTAAAATTTGCTTTTGACTGGATTAAATTTGGTATATTTGGTCAAAAAACTCTTCAAGTCAAGCCAGACGCTATGCCAAAACCAGATAAAAATGCCCAAAAACGTCTTTAAACCCCTTGATGGAAAAATATTTAATTTCAGTTGTTACAAGGATATTCCCTGTTTTAACAAGTGTTGTGCAAAGCTCCGTCTGATCCTGACACCCTATGACATTCTCAGGATGAAAAAACGGTTGGGGCTATCCTCTGATGATTTTTTGGAAAGATATACGGACACTGTAATGGAGGATAACAGCCGTTTTCCCATGGTTACGCTGAAAATGAACTCTGAAAAAGACGGAATATGCCCATTTGTGACGGAACAGGGTTGTTCCATCTATGAAGACCGGCCCGGCGCCTGCCGTCTCTATCCTATAGGCAGGGCCTCCACAATGGTAGACGGTGAAAAGGATGCCAGGGAAAAATTTTTTATTGTGAGTGAAGAACATTGTTTAGGTTTTCATGAAGAAAAGTCCTGGACATTGGACGAATGGCTCAATCACGAAGGGGTAAGTGAATATAACGCCATGAATGATCAATGGCTCGAAATCATTACATCTTCAAAAAGCCTTGGATCTGAAAATGCCACTCAAAAACACCAGGTATTTTTCATGGCATCATATAACCTGGACAAATTCAGAGAATTCATCTTCAAAAGCAAGTTTTTTGACCTTTTTGAGGTAAAGGCAGACCTGAAGGATAAACTGGCCAATGATGATGTGGATTTGATGAAATTCGGATTCGAGTGGCTGAAATTCAGCCTCTTTGGCGAAAAAACCATGAAGATGAAACCCCACGCCGTTCCATCCTGATCAATCCTTCCGCACCCTGGAGCCGATGTATCCCGGAAGTTCACAGATAAGCGCATCGATCTCTGCACTTTTTTGGCCCAAGAACCTCAAAATCCGGTCTGATTTTGATTTCAGGATAACCCGTTCCTGCTTTTCTATGTCCTCTCCCGCGATGAGCATCCCGTTTTGATAAAGGAAGGAAATAATGGCATCATCCGCATCGGGCTTAACATCAAACTTCTTCTGAAGATAGACAAGCCAGTAGCCAAACTCATGGGGATGCTCGAGATGCTCGGTGGGAACCCCCAAGTCAAAACTCAATGCCTTTGTGACGCCGGGCATCAACCCGGAGCCGCCCAAATAATCGAGCACATGGGCCAACTGATGCACTAAGGTGCTGTCTTCAATCTTGGGCGATATTGCCACGTAGATATGGTCAGGGTCGCTCTTTTCGGTCTTCAGTACATTTACAACAACACCACCTGCGTCCCCCTTACCTTCATGGGACGGCCGTCTTCCGGATAGGTCCAAATCGCCATATTTTTTCAGATCAACAAATTTGATTCCGGTCTCACTTCCCGTTAATTTTTTTGTATCAAGGGCGTCAAGCATCTCCTGGGACCTGCTATAGGAGACAGCAGGAAGACCTGTAATCTTCTCACTCATCTCCATGGAAATTTCGCCCATCCCATACAGGCCAAGTTCGTCTTCTCTTCCCAAGTGGCAGTGCTTAAACTTTTTCCCGCTCCCGCAAGGGCACGGATCATTTCTTCCTATCTTTTTCATGTTTCAATCGTCAATGATCTTGTCTTTATGCGCATCAGAAGACCAGCAGGGCAAAGGTCCCGTAGTCCCTGTTTCCGGGTTCATACTTTCCCGGTAAGATGCCTTTACATTCTGTGTTTCCATCATGTGATCCCAGCCGCGGACAAAATAGGGGCATTCATCGTTGAAACAAACCCACAGAAATCCAGTCCCCCAGGTGGAGTTTGCCGGTGTCTCCCATTTTTTCATTTCCATTCCACAGCGCGGGCATTTGGGTATTTCCTGATCGTTCATTTTTTTCTCCATAAAAAATAAAACCAAACCCCGCAGGCTGTGCCCGGGGATTTGGTTCTGGTTGTCTGGTGTTTCACTCCTAATGACCTAATGCTGCCTGCAAAATACCTTCCGGCGGGATGATATTATAATTCAAGGCAGCATCTTTTTTCATGTCCAGCCCAAAGGCCACTGCCATCAACTGGGTCAGATAGACAATGGGAATATCAAAGTCGGTCCCGTACTTCTCGTTGATCCTGCCCTGGTACATCTCTAAGTTCATGGCACACATGGGGCAGACCGAAGATATAATCTCGGCCCCGTGATTGATTGCATCCTCCAGAATATCCTTCGCCAACTCTAAACAGTAATCTATCTCCGGAAGGAATATGCCTGAACCGCAGCACCTTATCTTCCTGGGAAAAGGGACTGCCTCTGCGCCTAAGGCCTCCAACAGTCGATCCTGCACCACAGGCTTGTCAACGCTATCATACTCCCCATATGGCCGGACAGACTGGCATCCCACATATCCTGCGACCTTTAGGCCGTTTAAAGGCTTGATTACCTTTTCTTTTATCTTGTCAAGCCCCACGTCATTGTAAAGTACATCCTGGATATGCCTGACCTTGATGCCACCTTTGTAGCTGAGGTCGCCTTCTGCTAAGCATTCATTGACCTCTTTCAGCAGTTCGGGGTCCTCCTGAATTTCATGGTTGACCTTGATCATCTGGATATAGCACGAGCTGCACGGGGCCACGATATCGTAACTCGCCTTGGCCTCTGCCAAAGCAAGGTTGCGTGCGTTGAGCACTTTCATAGCAAGATCATTCGCTCCGGCATAAGAAACGCTTGCCCCGCAGCAGTTCCAGTCCTCGATCTCCTCGAACTCAATACCCAATGCCTCACAGGCTGGTTTCAGGGAGACAAGAAAATTGGCGCCGGTCCCCTCTAAGCTGCAACCCCAATATAAGAAATATTTCATGCGGTGGCACCTCCTTTCCCCATTTTTTCTGCCTTATCCAACATCTTCCTGAGAGACTGGATCCCTTTGATCTTCCTTTCGGGCAGCAATTTCATTCTCCTGTGAAGGAACAGTTTCAGCCCCATATCCATATACTTGAGGGTACTCTTAATGCCCTCGATGAATCCCGCTGCAAAAAAGACACGCCTTGGAAGGTCTTTTTCATCAATCCGGCCTAATTTGTATACCTGGTTCCAGAATTCCCTTCCAAAATTTGCAGTATCCCTTCGAGTAAGGATCCCCTGTTTTATGGCATAATGGGCCAGACCGTGCATCACATCAATCACAGGGATAGACCTGGGGCACCGCACCTTGCATGTGTAGCACGATGTGCAGAGCATAATCGATTTGGCGTTCAGCACTTCTTCCCTTCTGCCGAGCCGTATCATCTGGAATATCTGCCTCGGAGGATAGTCCATATTGAATCTCAACGGGCATGATCCGGCGCACACGCCGCAATTCATGCACATCTTGATCTCTTCCCCGGCATCCACATTCCCCGGCATCCACATTCCGGAAGACCTCCTCGGCAAAGGATGGATTGTAGTTGACCATGTTTTCCATAAGCGACCCCTTTTTATTGAATATTGAATATCGATTATTGGGGGTTGTCGCCGGTGCGGGATGACCCCTTTTCAGCCGCATACGCTTCAACATAAAAATCTTCAATCTTCAATTGTCAATTGTCAATTCCCCTACCAGCCCTTGTACGGATTGGGACCTACTTCCTCAATGGTCTCCATGAACTCTTCTATGATCTTGGGGATCTTATCATAATCCGTTATCCCTACCTCAACAAATTTGACCCGGTCGGATTCCAGGGCCAGCCTATCAAGGGTCTCAGACACCTTACTCAAC
>JAFDAP010000111.1 GCA_019313765.1 Deltaproteobacteria bacterium
TATGGCACCCGAATATATGAGATTGAGTGCATCGAAAAAACAGAACACCGCCACGAACCGCATCAGGATAACACCCAGTTCCATGATCTCCCTGTATTGATCGGGGCTCTGACCGCCCGCCTTGAAAAGCGAGAGCAAGGGCTCGGGCATGAATAAGAATACTGCGGCAAGGGGCATCATGTAGGCCAGGGTAATATGGAGTGCGCTCGTGGTTGATTCCACACCCTTCTCCGGGTGCTTGCTGCCGATGGCCTGGCCCACCATTGTAGCGTTTCCTATGTGAAAGCCCACCATAGGCAGAAAGGCGAGGGTCTCAATGGACAGCACTATGTTGGAGGCGGCTAATTCCAGGTCACCCAGTCTTCCCAGCATCTGAATAAAAAAGGTAAACCCGAAGATCTCTAAGAAGAACTGCACGCCGCTTGGCAAACCATAGCGCATGAGCCGGCCGAAAAGCCCCCCATCGAATCTCCTGTTTTTCCATGTGCCGAAACGAATCCGGTTCTTCTTGCTGAAGATGAGAAGGCTAAGGGTCAGGACTATGGTGCAATAGGCCGTTACCGTGGCTATGGCCGCCCCGCTGATGCCCAACTCGGGAAAGGGGCCGATACCGTTTATCAGGCAGTAGTCTAATGGGATGTTGACGGCTGCTCCGGCCATGTGTACCAGCATCACGGTCCAGGTCAGCCCACGGCCCGTGTAAAAGCATGCCATGGATGAGCCTAAAACCACAAGTCCGGCGCCCAGGATGAGGATATTGAAGTAGGTCACCTCCAGGGAACGGATTTCTGGGGAGTGTCCGATCAGACTGAAAAGGTCTTCGGAGACAAAATAGAGAAGCGCCAGCAGTACCCAGGAAAAGATTGAGAACCAGATCCCCTGCCAGAGCGCCGCGCCGATACGGTGGGATGCCCCCGCCCCGCTGTACTGGGCCACAAAGGCGTTGGTATAATTGGCCACTCCCATGAAAAAGGAGATAAATGTAAAACATGCGATGCCGGCCGGCAGGGCGGCTGCGATAGCATTCGTCGAGTAATTGGCTAAGAATATTCGGTCCGTAAACTGCATCAGGGTGATGGAGCCCATTGAGGCCACCAGCGGAAGGCTGATGGCCAGCACCTGGCGATATCCATTCGGTTTTGACCAGCGTTTGACCATGAGTCTTAAGTTCCTATTGTTCCACCTTATCTTCCCTTAAAGTGTGGTTTTCTTTTTTCCATAAAGGCCCTTTTACCTTCTTCAATATCTTCACTCTGGAGGGATTGTATAAACAGCGAGCGAAGCGCATCCTCATCATCCTTTTTAAGTATGGGGTATTCTGCAATCTTATAGAGGGCTGACTTGGTTCCACGTAGGGATAGGGGTGAGTTATTCGCAAGGCCTCCTGCAAGCTCATAGGTAAAGGACTCAATATCCGCATCATCTACCACATAGTTTACAAGGCCCATGGTGAGACAGCTCTGACTGTCGTAGGAGCGTCCGGTCAGGAAAATCTCAAGGGTTCGGGCAAAACCCAGTACCGTAAGAAATCTCCTGTACCCCTGGTAAGGGTATACAAGACCAAGCCTGGCCGGAGGCATTCCCATGTTTGTGCGCTGTGCAGCAATGCGAATATCACATGCAATGGCGAGTTCGCATCCTCCCCCAAAGGCATGCCCGTTAAGCATGGCAATTACGGGATAGGGAAAGTCTCTAATCGAAAGGAGGGCCTTTTCAAGCGGGGGTGTCTCTTTCAGGGACACCTCCATATCGGGTGAAGGGGTGGTGGGCAGGGCTGAGATGTCATAGCCCGCTGAAAAGACCTTGTCCCCGGCCCCCCTGATGACAAGTACTCTGACCGAACCTTCCTTAGAGAGATCCTCAATGACATCGGCCATCTTAAGGAGAAACCCGGGTACAAGGAAATTCCTTTTTTCCGGGCGATTGATCACCAGGGTGCAGATACATCCTTCTCTTTCCACAAGAAGTTCAGGTTGTCCTGTCATTTATTCTTCTTTTTCGACCAACAGCGCATAATTCCCTTGAAACTGTGAACTCCTACATTCCCTTTTTCCGGAAATGAGTATAGGAAATTCATTCTTATGCGTCAATCATGAGGGTTTGTCAAACAGGGAAACGTCAAAGTCCAAATAGCAGATAGAGAAAAATCCCCCTCTGTCCCCCTTTAAAAAGGGGGAAGATTATGAAAAAAATTTGTTTTTTATTTATTAAGTACAAAACATAAGTTCCCCCCTTTTTAAATAGGGCTTCCCAAAAATCATTTTTCGATCTCCGGGGATACCCGGCATCATGAAGTTAAAAAATTTGGAACGAATGATTTAACAAAACGGATTTTATCTTCACAACCCATTCTATGGGCTGTTAAAGCTACCAATAGAACAGTGATATGAGCAATTGTACAATGATTTCTTACTGCCCTTAATCCTTTGACTGTTGGTTTTTGCATTGAAATAGACAAAAGCCTTGAGAATACTCGCTCTACTGAAGTTCTTTGATTATAAACGTCTTTGAATCTTTTAGTCCCGTAATTGATTTTCTCACGGACACTTGGGGTCAAACGAATAAGTACGTTACAGCCTTTCTGGGTTAGAAACTTCGGGTGTCCTGCGGGACAGAGGAGGTAACTTCCACGAAATTCCTTGGACCAATGTAACGGACAACTATATTTGCAGTAAGTTACTCCCTTGTTGTTAGTCATTTTTCCTTTTCGATACATGGGAAGATCTGCCTGGCAGTATACCTTTTCTTTTTTAACGGTGTAAGGGGTATTTTGAGTATTGCCGGGATTCCTTGGGATCATTGCTTCAGCTTTCATTTGTTCGATGATGTATTTCAGGATGTCTTCGACATCATAGCTTGCATCCCCAGCAACCACTTCTATAGGCAGTAAAAAATGCTGGTGCAGTTCTTTCAACATTGATAGCCCCACTGGTTTTTCACTTTTGTTAGCTTGGAGCGTGATTTCCCAAAGAGGTAATCCTGATTTCAAATCGTTAATGATGTGATTTCGATAACCCCAGAAATAGTGAATTTCTTTCTTAAAAGGAGTAGGGAAGTGGATGCTAACCCCAAGGCGTGCATCCTTATCCCCAGAGACGAGGCGGTTTTTATCATAACGATCTTTAATGGACGCTTTTAGATTATTCTCCTTTACAGTGGCTTCAATAGGGCAGGAATCAAATCCGATTCCAGTTCCGGAGATAACGTCTTCATTGATGAGTTCTTCTATTAAAGATTTTCTAACGATTTGGAAATACCCGTTCGGGTTAGAGCGTAAGAACTCAGAGAATCGCTCATCAGAGGGTGGCTTCTTCAAGGGGTCTAATCCTAAAGGTTCAGCCATTGATGGGTTATTGAGTAATTCAAATTCGAGTTCTACCAGCTTATCGATGCCTCTGAGGTTACGGTAAATCAACCCCTTTAAAAGAGAGTCCTTTGAAATAGGGGGCCTACCATGTTGGGACCTTTTCCCAGGAATTTCAGGCAAATTTTCAAAGAGCTTGTCATGTTTTACTCTTGGAGGAATTGACTCCGGTGGTATAAGGCATTGTTGGTACATGGCATCCTCCTAATTTTGGGAAGGTCGGGGAAAACTTCCCTTATGAAGGATACCATAACCTTAAGGGTTAGGATGAATATATGAATAAATAACAACGAGTTAATCGGAAAGAAAAAGAGGTCTTCCCAAAAATATTTCTTCCTAACCTCTTACAATTTGGGCAAAGAAAATTAGTTAAATTTGGTTTATTTTTATCCTTCCCCTAAATAACCCATTGATATTATTGATGTTTTTATGGGTTAGGAAATGTAATTTTAGATACCGGATAACATATTGTTATTATTACCTTTTTTAATTTTGGGAAGGGCTATATCCATTTACGGTATTTAGGAGCCCACACGATATGGTATCTCGTATCGTATACAGCATGACTTGCTCGTCTAATAGCCATGCATATACCTTATACCATTTTAACTCTATTTTAAAGGATAACGTTTCATCCCCGCTATAAATAGCGGGGCATTCACGTTATGTTTTTCGTAAAGATCCTGGCCCAGAGGACCAGGTTTTCAATGGAAAAATAAATGAAACGCCTCAAAGGTAAAGAGGCAATGGAGGGATCGGAGGAAAGCATTCCGCATTTGAAGAAAGCTACTTGGCATATTCCATGGCCCTGGTCTCCCGGATCACGATAACCTTGATCTGACCCGGGTAGGTCAGTTCCTTTTCAATCTTTTTTGCAATGTCCTTACAAAGAACAAATGCCTGATCGTCATTGACGATTTTTCCTTCAACCATAATACGGATCTCGCGCCCTGCCTGAATGGCATAAGACTTGTTGACCCCGTGAAAAGACATGGCGATCTTTTCCAGTCCTTCTAATCTTTTCACATAGGACTCCAGCATCTCCTGACGCGCGCCGGGTCTTGCGCCCGACAGGGTATCGGCTGCCTGGACCAGAACGGCTAAAACAGACTCGGGATCGATCTCCTCGTGATGCGCGGCAATAGCATGCACTACCGCGTTTGACTCACCATATCTCTTCGCCAGGTCTGCCCCTATAATGGCATGGGGACCCTCAACCTCATGGTCTACTGCCTTGCCTATGTCATGAAGCAGTCCCGCCCTCTTGGCCTGCTTGACATTCAATCCCAGTTCCGCGGCCATCACACCACAAAGAAAGCTGACCTCCCTTGAATGCTGAAGCACATTCTGGGCATAACTTGAACGGTATTTCAATCTGCCGATAAGTTTTACGAGTTCCTGATTGATCCCGTGGACCCCAACGTCAAATGTGGCCTGTTCTCCAGCCTCTTTAATGGAGGCATCTATTTCCTTGCCGACCTTTGCAACGATTTCTTCTATCCTGGCCGGGTGAATCCTCCCGTCATCTATCAATCTCTCAAGGGCAATCTTGGCCACTTCTCTTCTCACCGGGTTAAACCCGGACAGGATAACGGCCTCAGGCGTGTCATCAACAATAAGATCTATTCCCGTAGCAGCCTCAATGGCACGAATGTTTCTGCCTTCCCTTCCGATAATTCTACCTTTCATTTCATCATTGGGCAGATTTACCACGGAAACGGTCTTTTCAGCCACATAATCCCCTGAATATCTTTTCACGGCCAATGCAAGGATTTCCTGTGCCTTGCGATCCGCCTCGGCCCTTGACTCGTTTTCAATCCTGCGTATCAGCTTTGCAGCATCATGCTTTGCCTCTAACTCCATTGACCTGATAAGGAGTTGTTTTGCCTCTTCACTGGATATGCCGGCCAATCTCTCTAATTGCTCTCTCTGATTCGCAATGAGGCGCTGATATTCGTGTTCTTTCTTTTTCAGCTCATTTTCAGTCTGCTCAATGGCCTTTTCCTTATCAACGATTCTGCCGTCTCTCTTTTCTATCTGTTCGGCTTTTTTATCCAGATTTTCCTCTTTGTTGAAAAGACGTCTTTCCTGGATCAGCAGCTGTTCCTTCTTTTCCTTTGTCTCCTTCTCAAATTCGACTTTCATTTGATAAAGGGTGTCTTTGGCCTGAAGTGCTGCCTCTTTCCTTGTTGTCTTGGCCTCTTTTTGGGCCTCGGCCAATATCTTCTTCGAATACTTTTCTATGGAATCAACCCTGCTTTCCACGACCTTCTTGCGGGTAAAAAAACCGATGGGGATACCCACAATTATGGCCAGCAGAGCAATCCCGATTATATGAATTGCAGTCATAATATTCTTATGCTCCCGAATTTTGACGGATTCGTAAAAAGTCGTCACCCCGGCGAAAGCCGGGGTCCAGGTTAGTCATAAATTCTTGACTTTTTACGAGATCGTCAGTTTTATGTTGAAACAAAAGAAAGGATTAAAGGCAGGCAAAACCTGGCCAAAAGAGGAGGCAAAAATGATCAAATCCCAGATGAGGTATATTTAAATTTCCCTATTTTCCTCGTTTTCAGAACTTGATCTCACCATATACGGTCTGTATCCCATTCCCAACTTGCCCAAATCTATATATGATTCACCTTTAGTGTGATTGGCCTTTGTGCTCTTCAATCCTTACCCTTTTCAAAGGTCTCGCTGTACTATATTCCTTTCACGGGTCATAAAACGTATTCTGAGACCTTTGCAAAACGTCCACTTTTGCCCAATCTCTGCGTCAGGCTCAAATTTTAATCCTCGAAATACTC
>JAFDAP010000112.1 GCA_019313765.1 Deltaproteobacteria bacterium
TCCGAGAATAGACTTCTACTGCGATCGGCTGCAAATTCTGATGGCTGCGTTGTCAAGCCCAAAACGTCCTCAACGTAGGCTACTGCTACGCCTACGGCCGTTTTGGCCTTGTCGCTCCCGCTCAAAGTCCGGGATCTTCGACTTGCCCTCAAAATTTTCGCTCGATCTCGCTACGAAGCCATTCTCGGACAGCCTCCTGGAAAATCCTATAACTTTTTGGAATCATAAATCTTTTAGCGGCAACCTGTTTATACGATCAAGCCCATCATTCCATTACTCCATTATTCCAATACTCCAGTTGCGGAGCGGAGCTAAGTTCAGATGCTTGAAAGCAAATTTATCGGAAAGACCCTTACCCAGCCGCCTGCCTGTCCTTTTTGCGGGCTTCTTATAGAAAGACCACGGGAATTGGAATCCCGCAGACTGGGTGAGATGCCGGTCGGGTCATGTTCCTGTGGTGCTGTCTATGCGTGTGACGAAACAGGACATAACCAGGGTGCGGCCCTGATCGAAGCCCTGGTGTTTGGGTGCAACATGGACTGGGACCTGGCCTGGAACCTTTTACCGGAGGAGGATTACAAACAGGAAATCGTAGAAGACTATGATTATATAAGGCACTTGATTGTCCCAGGAGGATTCCTTGATAGCAGGCGAATATCGGGCGTGCTTTTCTTCTTCAGAATGCACGAGGATGTTCAGGAGGTCACCTCAGAAGGGGTTCGCAAAAGGCTCAAGAAAGCCACGGCTTCCCCTGTCTCGCCTGAACGCCCGACTTCGCGTACAGGAAAGAAGCCCCTGTCCAAAAAAAAGGTTGAAGAACTCGTAAGGGAATACCGGGTTGAACCGATATTAATCGTTGCAGGAGAAGACAAGAGATTAATCAAAAATCTTCAAAGATTGATTTATTCGGGAGACGATTTATTCCGTAAAAGGGCCTCGGAAATCTTAGGCCGGGCGTGCGCCGTCATTGGCGAGAAAGATCCCGGGGCCGTTTCCAAACTTCTTCAGGGTCTGTTCTACGCTATTTCGGATACTGCCGCCTTTACATGGGGGGCCTTTGAGGCGATTGGAGAAATTATAAGCCATAGACCGGATCTGTTTGCAGGATATGTCCCGCAGCTATACCAGTTTTTGGCCGATGATACGCGGCGTGCCCAGGTCCTTCAAACCATTGGCAGGGTTGCCATGTCAAGGCCGGATCTTCTCCGCAAGCACACCTTTCACTTCTTTACTTATCTTGAGGATTCCGATCCCGCAGTGCGCGGTTACACGGCCTTGCTCATGGGGAACCTCGGGGCCCATGAGGCGAAAGAGGACCTGGAAAAGCTCGTGAATGAGTCCCATGAAATTGATATCTATAAGAACGGGAATTTAGAGAAAATGACAGTGGGCCAGGTGGCGTCGGAGGCCCTGGAAAAATTAAGTGTACAAACTTGATATAGCCGCAAAAAGGCACCCCAGAGGAATAGGCTACGCATTCCACGGGGCCCCGACAGCGGGATCTACGCTGTGCTCCGACAGGCAAAAAGGCCCGCCAGAAGGACGGCGGGCAAGCACAAAATACGCAGAAATTATGCTGTAAGTTTTAGCTTTTTCCAAGACAATCACTTATGTTAATTGAATATCTTTTCTCCGGCCCAAAAGGTGACATACCTATTGGACCCGATGAACTCGCAATCCCCTTTAAGATTAGCCCATCAGAAAACCATCCTTTCCTCACGCTCAAAGACTATTTCGAGGCCATCAAAGAATTCATTTTAGAGGATCATGGTAAGCCCCTGATCGCCGTTATCAGGGAGCGGTCCAATAAGGATATTAGTCAAGATACCATCCAAAAGATATTGATTCGGAGTGAAAAGCACGGGGACTTATATCACTTAGCCAGTGTCGAGATTTTTATTGGCACCAAGTCCGTAAAACTGTCCGTGAGCACGGCCGTCTCTGAAAAAGGAAAGGGCTATTTACACCATGAATTTGATATACTCAAATTCTTAGACAGGACCTTCAACCTGCCATACCTGCCAAAACCTTATTTCGCAGGAGCAATAGAACGTCACGCCGGCCCATCAAAGGAATCCCTGTCAATGGTCCTGGCCGATTGGTTTGAAGACTACCATGAATGGCACCTTTCCATTGAGAAAGAGTCGGGAAAACAGCGGGTCTGCATATGGGACTTAAAAAATGGCCACGGATTCGCATCCGAAGAGGAAAGCCATGAGATATTCAAAAAAGCGGCCAGAATTCTCACCCTCTATTATGACACTCAGAATTTCAGCCAGATTTATCCGTGGCACCATGCGGCAGGGGATTTTATTGTAAAACGCACGAACGGCATCATTGATGTCAAACTTACCACGGCCAGAAGGTATGAGTCCTTCATGGGATTTTTTTCAGACGAGAATGTTGACCCTGTCATCGCCCTGATCTACTTCTTTTTAAACCTGACCATCAAAATGCGATTAGACAGGCTGGACGGCCTGGGGGATACGGTATGGGCTGGAGGTTTTTCAGTAGAGGCCGCGACAAAGGGCTTTTTCGAGGCCCTTAGGATCATTGAGACGGAGGGAAGGTATTACCCGGGTAAAGTTGATGATTTGATTTCCCTTCTCAAATCCTTTTCCCCGGAAGAGATTGAGAAACTCCTGCATTCACTGTTGGAAATGTACCGAAAAGATGATCCCGGCGATTTTTCCATAATACAGTCCAATCTGAAGGGCCATGTCAACCAGCTCTACCGGGCTATTCAAGGCTTTTAGAAATACCTTTGTAAATTCTCAAGTATCCGCTCACGGAGTATTTGATTTGGTAGAAATCCCAAATATCAAATTCCAAATAACAAACAAATTCCAATGACCGAAATTCAAAATTCCAAACAAGTTTTGGGAATCCTTATGACAAAACCCAATGAACGAACTCTCCCGGCCTGTCCGCCGTAATACTATGGAGGACCGGTGGGAACCAGATCAGTTTTGGTCATTGGATATTGAGATTTGTTTGTAATTTGGTTCATCCTTCGCAGTAGCCTGCTACGGAGAATGGATGCTTGGAATTTGGAATTTTGTTGATTTTTGGGACTTGAACGTTCCGTGAACGGTTACAAAATATTTTATCCCATTTGACTGTTCAACGGATTTCCATATCCGCCATGAGATCCTCCAGGGGTGTTCTAATGGCCTTTGAGACCGATATCAGGAGCGATGCCTTTTCAAAATCTCTTCTCCCCGCCCCTTCCAGCAGTTCCTTGGACAGCGAATAGAGTTTTTGATAGACCCCATCAAGATCAAAGGCGGGATAGGATTCTCTTTTTTTGAATCCGGATATGCCGCAGACCCGCGCCTTTCTTTTCTCCCTAACCGGTCAAAATGACTTTTAAGAAAAGCCGTTTCGATCAGGAACAGTCCAAACAGGGCATGACAACAGTCAGAGCAATGAGGCTTGCATTTGATGCACTCAGGATAATCCTGCTGCATCTTCTGAAATGCCTGGTCTGCCCTGTCCGCTAATTGCTCGTAACGTTTTAACAGGTGGGTGAGGGTCATGCTTTGCGGTGGGGTTCAAGTCTTTTGAGGAGTTCAGGATGGACGTCAAACCCGAGGGAAACGGCCTTGTCCACGTGCTCTATTGCCTTCATATAATTATCGTTGCTAAAATATGCAGAGGCAAGATTGTTGTGCCCTAATGCAAAATCGGGCGCCATCTTCACCATTTTTTCTCCGGTCTCAATCGCCTTTTCCACCTCATCATTTTGAAGATAGGCGTTTGTAAGGTTGCTCCAGGCCTGAATAATTTCAGGATTCAGCTCCAGGGCCTTGTTCAGGGCATCAATAGCCTCTTCCGTTCTGAGCATCTGGAGATAGGCAAACCCGAGATTAGCATAGCCCCGGGCATATCTCGGCTCAATCTCCACGGCCTTGAGGTTGACCTCAACGACCCTGTTGAGATCTCCCTTTTTGAAATAGATATACCCTAAATTGACCCAGCCCTCGAACATCCTGCCGCTATTGCCAATAGCATCGTTGAATGCCCCAATCGCCTCATCCAGCTTTCCCTGTTCCATGAGGGCAACACCCATATTGTAACTTGTACTGGCGCATTCCGGGTTGTCTGCGAGTATCTTTTTTTGCTCGGCAATGAATTCTTCAGCACCTTGCGGTGTTTTCATCATATTCCTCTAAATATAAAAAGAGGTCGCAATCCCATGGGGATAGCGACCTCTTATGCTATCTGATTACGATTAGTTTAACACTTGAACCACGGCTTATTAGTGCTCCTCGGTAATCCCTCTGCCTTTCATACCATACATGGTAGTGCTACCGGTAGAGTAATAGATCAGTTTTTCTTCAGTAATCAGGGCTGTCGCGGCCTTCTTGACCGCCCTTGCCTTGGTATCGGGTAACACTTTCCTAACCGCCTTCTCCATATCGTTGAAGTAAAACTTGGTCTTTTTACTCTTTTCGGCAAAGTCCATAATGGCCTTTTTGATATCTTCCATATCAAATACTCCTTACATCATTGGGGCGCTGCCCCGCAATATGCGGGGCGGCCCCGCCAAATCATTTTTTTATTCAATACCGCCCGCTGCCCTGGAGACTTCCCATGCCGCTTCAGTGTACTTAAAGTGGGTAGAAGTCCTGTAAGTATCGTATTGCAGGCGATAATCATCAATGAGATGCTCTGTAAAAGGAATATCACACTTTTCAAAGAACCTCTCCCATCCGATCCTCTTGGCCCAGTCACCTAATCGCTCATACTTGTTGGCATCGTCCGCATAGACCTCGACGATCTTCTTGGTCACTTCACACACTTCCGGAAACCTCGGGAAGGTATTGGGAAGCCATGGAACGACCACCTTGGAAAACTGTGGCGGGCTAATCCGGTTGGATACCTTCCCACCAGCCATGATAGTCACTCCGTCACCCTCCTTGTCCGCAAGGGGTACGGCCATGCACATGGTATAGCAGTTACCGCAAAACATGCAGCGTTCTTCTTTAAGTTTTATGGTCTTTTTGCCGTCCTCGGTCTTGGCAGGCGAGATGGCGCCTGTGGGACAGGCAGCGATCACCAATGGAATCTCACACAGAGAATCCATGACCTCATGGTCAAGGGCCGGCGGTTTTCTGTGATAGCCCAAAAGGGCGATGTCCGAGCAGTGCACGGCCCCGCACATGTTCAGGCAGCAGGCCATGGAAATTCTGACCTGGGCAGGGAGCTTCATGCCCTGAAAATGATCAAAAAGATCATCCAGGACGGCCTTGACCATGGATGAGGCATCAGTGGCCGGTGTATGACAGTGGAGAAACCCCTGGGTGTGCACGATGTTGGTCACCCCGGCCCCTGTCCCGCCAATGGGAAACTTGTAACTGCCGGTCACGTGTTTACGTTCCTGGAGATCCTTTTTCAGGGCCTCCATCTTTTCCTTACTGTCGGTCATAAATTCGATGTTATTCCGGGTGGTAAAACGCAAATGCCCGTCACAAAACTTGTCTGCGATTTCGCACATTTCCCGGACATGCTCGACCGACATGAAACGACAGCCGCCGACCCGAATTGTATATACCTCATCCCCGGTTTCCGACACATGAACTAAAATACCCGGCTCAAGGATCTCATGATATTTCCATTTCCCGTAATTGTTCTGAATAACAGGAGGAAAATACTGCCAGAAGTGCCTGGGACCCAGGTCCGTGAGCCTGTTTTCCATTGGTTTATCAGGGTTAAATAGACCTAATCTTTCAGTAGACAATGCCATGGTTATTCCCTCCTATCTCTTATGCTTGACTCGGTATGCGTCAATGTCTCGTTCAAATCCACCCGGCACATCTTCCGCTTTCCAGAAGATGTAAGGGTTGCTCCTGGGCTCTGTCACCATCTGTGGCATGGGCGGAATCTCAAGAACTTCTAAGAATTTCGGGATCCCGTAACGCTGGATCAACTCGCCCAAACGCTCACGGTTCTTCCCCTCTTCCATCCACCAATCCCAGACCTTTTCCACGATCTCTTTGATATTATCGTAGGGCTCCTCGCATTTCACAAAAGGAATGGTCAGCACAGACATCTGAGCGCCTTCTAAGATCGGCGCCTTGGCCCCGAACAGTATGCTGCACCCCGTATCCGTACCCGGCCTCAGGGCCCTGGGCATGACATT
>JAFDAP010000113.1 GCA_019313765.1 Deltaproteobacteria bacterium
CTCGTCTTCTTCATTCTTGCCGAAGTTTTTAATCCCTTCAGCCAACTCTTTTAGTTTCCGATCCACTAAGTCATTGATGGTTCCCTTTGTGTAGGTTCCGTCCGCCTTCCGTTGCCCGGCCTTTTTCCCGGTCAGAATCTCAATCCCTTCATCAATGGTCTTAACCGGATAAACGTGGAACTTACCCTTTTTCACGGCCTCCACCACATCTTTTCTGAGCATAAGGTCCTTGACATTGCTCTCAGGAATCGTAACTCCCTGCTTTTTCGTCAACCCCTTTTTGCGGCAGCAGTCATAGAACCCTTCGATCTTCTGGTTAACACCCCCGATGGCCTGTATTTCTCCCTTTTGATTGACCGATCCGGTCACAGCTATATACTGTTTGATGGGAATCCCTGATAAGCTGGACAGCAACGCATAAATCTCTGTGGAAGACGCACTGTCCCCGTCCACAGCGCCATAAGACTGCTCAAAGGCAATGCTGGCACTCATGGTCAGGGGTTTGTCCTGGGCATATTTTTTTCTGAGATACCCGCCCAAGATAAGAACACCCTTATTGTGGGTACTGCCCGACATATCAGATTCCCTCTCTATGTTAATAATACCTGCCCTGCCCATGGAGGTGGAAGCAGTGATCCGGGAGGGCTTGCCGAACATATGGTCGCCCACGCTATACACGGCCAGACCGTTGACCTGGCCCAAGACCTCTCCATCCGCATCAATCATCAAGGTCCCTCGGTCAATCATCTCCTGGATGTGCTCCTCGATCATGTTGGACCGGTATATCCTGGCCTCTATGGCCTTATCCACGTGGCATTCTTCTACAGTGGCATTATTTTCCTGGCCTGCCCAAAAATCTGCCTCCCTGAGCAGGCTTGTTACGTCAGTAAAACTCGTGGTGATCTTCTCCTGCCTGCCGGTCATACGGACGGCCTGTTCCACCAATGCGGCCACGGCAGTCCTGTCAAAGGGCCTCAATTTATCCTGCTCGGTTCCCATCTTGATGAATTCTGCAAATTGCTGAATGCTGTCATCGTTTTTGTCCATGGAGGTGTCAAAATCGGCCCTGACTTTGAAAATCTTTTTGACATCTTCGTCGTAGGCTAAGAGCAGATGATACAGATAAGGCTCGGACACGACCACCACTTTGACATCCAGTTCGATGGGTTCCGGCTTTAAACCGCTTGTGGTAAACAGGTAAAAGGGATCATAGGTCTCAATTTCAAGTTTTTTGCTTTTAAGCGCCCTCTTGAGCGACCGCCATACGCCTGTCTCCACAATGGCATCTATGAGATTAACCACCAAATACCCGCCGTTGGCCTTGATAAATGAACCGGCCTTTATCTTGCTGAAGTCGGTCCGCCACACCCCGCTCCGATCGACCAGCCTTTCAATGGTCCCGAAAATATTTCGATAGGTAGGATGCTCTTCAATGATTACCGGAGGACCCTTCTGTTCCTTGTTGTCAACCAGAAGATTGACCTGATAAGGCTGAAACGGGTCGCCCTCGGAAAGGACGGGAATCAGCCCTGGTATGGGTGACTGGGCCTGGGGCCTGAATATCTGGAGGTTATTGCCCATGTCTTCCAGAAGGGCCTTGATATAATCTCTGACAGGTTTGCTTTTGAACTTCCCGATCACAGGTTCTGCTGATCGAGACGCATTTTCCATAAACATCACATGATCCATCTTGTCTGCTTTTTCCTGGACCTCTTTCTGAAGGTCCCTGAGTTCAAGGAATATCTGATCGACCTGGTCTCTCAGCTCGCTATACTTTGCTTTCAATGCCTCAAACTTATCCTTTGGGAACCTCTCCTTTTCCACCATGGCCTCTAATTGGTCAATATGCACGGGGTTACCGTCAACCACAGGCATCACTTCCGGCCGCTTGACCTGTCCGATCTGGACATCTACCAGGGCAAACCCTTCTTCCTTCACCTTCTCATCAAGGCCCTTGAAAAAGCTCTTCCCCTTGCTTTCGTAGGTCTCCATGATCTCTTTCTTCATATTTATATATTCCTGGCTTTCAAAAAGTTGCGGGATCTCCTTTTTCAAGGTCGCCACAAGATCACTGACAGCCTTTTTAAAAGCGCTCCCGGTCCCATTCTTAAGGCGAAGGAGTAAAGGGGCTTCCGGGTTTTCAAAGTTGTTCATATAGCAAAGGTCTCCAGGTACACGACCCTTTTTAGACATCTCTTCTATCAATTTCCGGACAGTAGACATCCTGCCGGTCCCTGCCATTCCGGTGACAAACACATTATAGCCCGGCTTGTCCATTCCCATCCCGAATCTGAATGCCTCAACCCCTCTTTTCTGTCCAATGATATCTTTTAAAGGTTTGAGATCATCAGTAGTTTCAAATGAGAGATTTGCAGGATCAAGCCGCCACCTGAGCTTCTCCAAAGGGACCTCTTTATATGGTTTTTTCTTAGGCATTTATGACCTCCGGGGTTCGTGAAAACAAGTTATACAACCGTGAACTCTGAACCTTGAACCTGAGTTGTTACGTTTTTATTTCTACCTTGATGCAACGGGGCCTTTGCGGTTTCCATTTTGGCATTACAACCTTTAATATCCCCTTTTTATAGGTAGCCTTGGTCTCACCAACCCTAACCCTGCAAGGCAGCCTAAAAGTGCGGGAGAAAGAACGAAAGCTCCTTTTGACCCTGTGGTAGTAGCCGCCATCTTCGACAGTCTCCACTCTTTTCTCTCCCTTTATAGTCAGTAATGTATCATGGGTTATGGAAACATCCAGGTTTTCCGGGTTGACCCCTTCAAGTTCCGCCCGGACAATAAGGGTATCTTCGGATTCGGTTAACTTTATGGAAAAGCCTTCTGAAACTTCTCCCAAAAAACGGCATACCCCGAAATCGGACCGGCAGCGATCAAAGAGACGATCAATGTCCCTTCTCAGTTTGCTCATCTCCTGGTCCTTCCATAGAATCAATCCGGACATGGCTGGGACCTCTCTTTTATTTCAAGAATTGTCTTATATAATGCTAACAGAATTTTATCAAAAATGCACTCCTTTTTTGGATTCAAGCAGTTTCCTAAACAGACAGGGTTTCCGGAAGGGGGATCAATTCCTTTGTGCGCCCGCGGATCCTGAAGTAGTGCGTATAGCCTGCTTCCTTAGCCAAGTTCAGTGCCGGGTCAAACTCTGCGCCAACTTCGCCGGGCCTGTGCGCGTCCGACCCAAAGCAGATGGGAATCTCTCTTTCGCATGCCATGGAAACAATGAGCGGTGAAGGATAGATCTCACCCACGGGTCTCCTGATCCCCGATGTGTTCAATTCCATTCCCATGCCGCCCTTAGCAATACGGTCAAGAACAGGCTTTGCCATCTCTTTCAGTTCCTTATCATTAGGACGGAACCCGAATTTTTTTGGCAGATCCAGATGGCCCACCGCATCAAAAAGCCCGGAATCCACAAGTCTTCCCACAAGCTCAAAATATTTTCGCCAGGTTTCGTTTACATCAACCGAGTCCCATACGTGCCTTTGTGCGGGGTTGTCAAACCCCCAGCCTTCGATGTAGTGCACCGAACCGAGAACTAAATCGAATTGTTGCGCGGGAAGCCATTCCCGAAGGAATGCTTCACAGCCCTCATAGTAGTCGGCTTCAATACCGAAAAGCACGGCGGGAGGCTCGCCGTCCTGAACCCTCGAGACCATGTCGCTGTACGTTTCAAATTTTTTCATCTCCATTCGGTGGGCAGGGTCATATCCGTCAGGATTGGGACAGTGGTCTGAAAAGCAGATTTCAGGTATATTCTGTGTTCTTGCGGCTTTCCTGTAATCGGCAATATCCCCTTCTGCATGTTTGCATAGGATGGTGTGAAGGTGATAGTCGGGCAATGAATTGAATTCAGGTTGTTTTTTCATAGAATGTCCTTTAGGGCATCACGGATACTTGAAAACCGAAAATTAAACCCCATATGCAAAAGTCTTCTGGGTAGCACCTTCTGCCCATTCAGAAGAACCGATCCCACCTCTCCCTTCATAAGCTTGATCACAAACCCCGGAACAGCAGGCATAAGAGTGGATTTTTTCAGGGCCTCTCCCAGTGCCTTGGTAAGTTCTTTGTTTGTGACCGGGTTACGGGCCGTGCAGTTGATGGGCCCTGACTCCCCTTTTCGCTCAATCAAAAAAAGGTAGATATCCACGAGATCCTGCTCGTGAATCCATGAGATCCATTGCTTTCCGTTCCCCAATGGGCTTCCCAGTCCTTTTTTAAAAACGGGAACCATCTCGCCAAGGGCGCCACCCCCTGATCCTAAAACAATCCCGAAACGGCAAAGTAACACACGAACGCCATATTTTTCCGCTTCTAAGGCCGATGCCTCCCATTCCCGTGTCACGGTAGCCAAAAAATCACTGCCGGGCGGACTTCCCTCATGGAGTTCTTCGTCCCCATAAAAACCATAATACCCAACTGCCGATGTGCTGAGGAAAACAGTCTCCTTACCCTCTCTCCCGGAAAGTGCTGTAACCAGATTCTGAGTCGTCAAAACACGGCTGTCCCGCATAGTTTTTTTGTATTTTTTAGTCCACCGGTCAAAAATGGGGGCCCCCGCAAGGTTAATGATGATCTCATGTTCAGGCACGCGTTCCAGCCATGCCCCCTTTTGGGTGGGATCTCCTTCAACAAAGGATGCCCCGGGCGGCAAAGATTCATGTTGTCTGATGGATCTCGTCAGCAGGGTTACTCCATATCCCCTTTCCGTAAGCTTTTGCGTCAGAGTCCTGCCCACAAATCCGGTGCCGCCGGTCATAAAAACTCTCACGGCCGTGCCCCTGTGTCCTGCCACTTTTTCAGGGAAGAAAAAAATCCTTCACGCGTAAAGACCCACATAGTTCCTCCTTGCCTGCAACTGTCCAAGGAAAAAAATGAGAATTGCCGTATCGGCAAATGGAGAATAGGAAAGGCACGTCCGGGTGTCAAGTGGAGCTAAGGCAAATTTGACAAGAAATCCCTGTAGGCCCGCTTAGTTTCCCCCGGTTTTTCGAAATAGGGCACATGACCGCATTTTTCTATGATCACTGTCCGGCTGTTTTCGAGACCCTTTTCGAACTTCTCCACACTCGACACATGAATGATGCGGTCGTTCGCGCCCCAGATGACCAGAGTTCTGGCCCGTATCCTGTGCAATCGGTCTTCAAGGAGATCAAGTCCGCATCTCGCCATGTCCTCCAGGACCTTTTTGCGAAAGTCATGGTAACGAGCCCCCTTTTGCGCCAGATAAGCCTTAAGTCGGCCAGGCACCCATGGTGGCCGGTAAAAAAGGACCGACATGAATTCGTCAAACTCTTGCGGGGTTTTGTAAAGGAGAACTATCTTCCCGTCTTTTTTGTAACGCTGCCGGAAATAACTGGGTATGCGTGACCTGACACCTGCCGCATCCATCAGCGCCAGGCTTTTTACCTTTTTTGGATACTCCCCGGCATAAAAGGCCGATATATATCCCCCCATGGAGATTCCCACCAAATGAAATTTAGCCAGGCCGATCGTCTCCACAAAGAGGTTCAACCGCTTTACCTGGCTCTCTATGTCATAGCTTGCCGAAGGAACCCTGGAGTTTTCCCCGAACCCGGGAAGATCAGGCACGACCAACCGGTATGATCCGCTAAAGCACGTCAAAAAGGTGCCCCAACGATCCTTATCCCCGCCAAAGCCATGGAGGAATAGTATGGTCTCGCCCTCGCCTCCAGCCTGGTAAACCCATCTATGATCCTCCACCTGCACTTCATGTCTCTCAAGTCCGGCCCACCAGCGCAGGGCGTGGGTCGCGGATTCAAAGATAACACCCGGAAACAGGTAATAGACCGCACCGCCTGACACCACCAGTATCATGACCACAATAAGGGTTCGTTTCAGTAGCCTGCGCATAGATCACCTTTGTCCACAATTTCACATAGGCGTTTCTAAAACGGATATAACAGTATTGATGGACTCGTAAAAAGTCAGGATGTCCGAAACTGTCATTTCGACCGAAGGGAGAAATCTTATTTATTCAAATAGTTACACCTGAAAGATTTCTCGCGCAGTTTATCCCGCATTGCGGGGCTCGAAATGACAACAAAACGAGACTTTTTACGAGGTTATCAGCATTGATATATACACCAAAATAGCTTA
>JAFDAP010000114.1 GCA_019313765.1 Deltaproteobacteria bacterium
GCAATGACCCTATGACCCACTCGTATAACCGCTCCAGGGCCTGGTAGCCTAAAGTCGTCATGGAGATCTCGGTAAGGAATTTCCCGTGACGTAAGAAGTATCCCGTCTCGATACAGAGGGCGGGAACAAGGGGAGGCATACATATCTGACTGGCGCTCAGGGCCACAACCTTGTTCAACCGGAAAAACGCGGCCGCGAAAAGTATAACGATTGAGTGACAGGCGATCAGGGGCAGTGTTCCGAGAAACACGCCTAAGGCGCTTGCAGCGGCCAATTGCGCCGGTGAGGTGTTTTCCGTTAAAAGTTTTTTCAACGACCTGAGCGGATGAAGCACTGTGATCTTTTCGCCCTGCCTGTGCCTGTTGTTAACGATCTTTCTGTGCGGCACGGGAGCAACCGATCGCATTGTGAGCCTGGCATTGAGGAGACTAAGGCGAAGATTATCCCGGAAGAGGCGAAAGTGGGATATCCTTTCCTCAGGCGGGGGGTAGTAAGTGGAGATATCCACCTCAAGCAGTTCCACGCCTGCCCAGGCCGCCTTGACCAGTACTTCGATCTCAAGGGCATAACGTTTTTCGCGCAGTTTGAGGTTTTCGATCACGGAAACGGGATAGGCGCGAAACCCGCTCTGGGCGTCGCCCAATATTCTGCCGGTCTCTACCCGCAGCCAGAAGTTTGAGATGCCCCGGCCGATACGAGATCCGAAAGGGACGTCTGCCTTTTTAAAATCCCGTTTGCCAACCACAATGGCATCAGGATTTTCCCGTATTACACGGATAAAGCGGTGAAAGTCATTGGGGTCGTGCTGTCCGTCGGCATCAATTGTCACCACATGAGTCATGCCCAATGTCCGGGCCTCCTTTATTGCGGACAAAATGGCCGCACCCTTGCCCAGGTTTCCGGCATGACGGATAATTTTCACATCAAGGCCTTCAAGTTTATCCACACCCCGGTCCGTACTGCCGTCGTCAACGACCATGACTGTATCGTGGACATCGAGTGCCTTTTTCACCACATCCCTTAATGTAATTGAATGGTTGTAAACAGGGATGACAATGATCACCTTGTGGGGGTCGGCAGGAGAAGGCCGGGGGCCGGTTGTAATTGGGCTGTCTGGGGTCAAATCGTTCATCTTGAAGTTTTTATTAGACATTCTTTCACCAAACCAACCAGGTCTTCAATCTTTTTTCCATTGAACATGATAACACCATTCTTGTCCATGGTAAGATATCCGTAATGTAAACAGCCGGATCGCGGGGTCTTCTCGATAACGAGAAATACTGCACCGGGAACAACTTTTTCTTTCAATGGAAAATGCTCGGGACAACCCAGATCGCAAATGCCTGCTAAGGTATTTTCAAATTCTCCGCAGGCAATGCCGTCCATGGCGGCACATACCGCGGAAAGCCCCGAAGGATGATGTTCATTGATCACATAGGCTGCTCCCGTAAGCCCAAAATGGCAGGCAGCTTCTCCTAAGAAACAGTTGGGAAGGGTGTACGAGAATAGTGCCGGACTGGGCGATTGTTCGTCCCCGGGCATCACCGTATCAAAATAATCGATATCCGTTTGAAGACAGCCATATACGGTGGAAGCCAGAATTCCCATGTCACGCATTTGGGTCCACTCATCCAAACCCGCATCTTTAAGGGCAAATGCAATGGCGGCCAGCCCCAGTCTGGAGAATTCATCCATTCGGCCGAAATGCTGGTACTGTTTTACAAAAACAGACTTGCGGGATATGCGTGGCAGCCGGCCGGCCGTCAGGGCAAAGTCCTTGGACTCCCTTCCATGCCCCATACCCGAAACAGTGACCCATCCAATCCCGGTGATCGACGACATCACATCTTTTCCCCCCTCTTTAGGATAATGGCGGCATTGGTTCCGCCAAAACCGGAATTGGTTGTCAACAGGTAATCTCCCGTCATCTCCCTTGCAATAGGGGAGACCAGCCCTGCTGCATCATCTTCCGGATTTGAGAGGCCGACCGTGGGGGGAACAACCTGCTCGAAGAGAGTCTTGAGGCCCAGGGCAACTTCAATACCTCCTGCTGCACCCATTGTGTGACCAATGGCCCCTTTAACGGAATAGACAGGCAACCTTCGGTGCCCGAACAGGTGGCGAAACGCGGTCAATTCCATCAGATCATTATAAACGGTTCCGGTACCGTGGGCACTGATTACGGATATGTCGTCCTCTTTGAGCATTGCACTGTGCAAAGCCAGGCCCACGGCCTTTATCAGGCCGCGTCCA
The DNA here is from genome assembly GCA_019313765.1 of Deltaproteobacteria bacterium. GTDB lineage: Bacteria > Desulfobacterota > DSM-4660 > Desulfatiglandales > Desulfatiglandaceae > JAIOSR01. The sequence goes on from JAFDAP010000114.1 coordinate 2,254, forward strand.
TCCCGGGCCGGTGCGGTGATATGATGGGCGTCGCCGGCAATGCCCCAGCCCGAGACCGTGCCGAGATGAGGCATGCCCTCGCGTTCGGCCCGTTCGCTGCTCATCAACATAAGGGCCGCGGCCCCTTCGCCAAGGCTCAGACCTTTCCGTTCCCGGTCAAAAGGCATGCAGGGCACAGGGGATAGGGCACCAAGGGATGAAAAACCGGAAAAAACAAACTCGGTCACCACATCAAGGCAGCACACCAGGACCGCATCGGCCCTGCCCGTGGCAATCAATGCCGCACCGCGCGCTACTGCTATAGCAGAGGAGGCGCATGCCGCGCTTATGTTGATAGCCCGTCCTTCCAATCCCAGTTTTTGAGAAACAATATTCGGTATGGAGGCCAAAAGAACAGCATTGGGATCGGCCGGAATTCCGTGTCGCAACCTCTCCAGATTATCTATTCCGGCCTTGGTGGTTGCAGTAACAAGAAAGGCGTCCGATGGAACAGGGCCTATTTTCCTGAACAGCCGATCAATAAGGGCATGTATCAGTGATTGGCCGCCTGATTGGGACAGGTCTTCCATGAGGGCGGCAATACGGCTGGTGTATCTTTCAACAGGGAAACGTTGAACCGGCTTGATGGATGTCTCCCCCCACATAACCCGGCGCCACAGACCGTCAAGGTCATGGGCAAGTGCGGTAACCGCAGCAACATCGGTCACCCAAACTTTTTTTGACCTGTATTCACCTTCCGCCATGGTCCACAGAACTCCACAAAAATCCCCCCTACCCCCCCTTTAGAAAAGGGGGGAACTTCGGTTTTACATTTAACGAAAAGCAAGTCATTTCAAAATCTTCCCCCTTTTTTAAAGGGGGATTGAGGGGGATTTTTGTCCACCTGAAACTACGATTTTGACTTTTCCCTGGGGGTGAGGGAGAATTTTTAAGTAAATGACGTATATTTCCGCCCAGTCCCCATTTACGAAAGGGGGAAAGAACGGTTATGAAGGTTCAATGGGCGAGGAAAAGGATGGCTGCGATTCGGGGCAATTCTTTTATTGCCTGATTCGTATGACCTTTCCCTTCGAGTTAAACTCAACTGCCAAGGTTTTAAACCGGCTCTGCCAGTAAACATAGACACCGTCTTCCAATGAGGGCGTTCTGTGGCAGGCGGGATAACCGAGTGCCATCATGACACCCTTTTTGGTCATTCCGACCCTGGCCTGTCCGAGGCGTATCCCTTCCCGGTCTTTCTTGGAAAGCCCCTTCAGGGATACTTGTTTTGGGGATGTGATCAGTTCGACGTATTCGTCAATACTCATCCCCATCCTTTGTTTATGAAATTCGTAGGCAATCTTTTTTCCTTCATCAACCGCGGTCAGGAAAAAGCCCCTTCCTGCTTTCCATCTGCTGAACGAACTGACCCTGACAGCCGTGTTGACCGGGAATAGGACATGCCCGGGACCGGGGTTTGTCCAATTTGCGTAGCTCGCATTATATCCGGAACCCTTCTGGTAGGCGTGAACATTGTATTTGAGGTAAACAATCTCCCCACCGGCAATTACGGTAGAGGGCAGATAAAAAACCACCAACATAAGTACCAGGGAAAACACGGTAATAAACGTATTAGTCGGTCTTTTTATCCGCATTTTTTTGTACCTCCTTTTCTATCTTATAACCTCAAGATCTACCCAATGTCAATATGGCCGGGTCTTCCTGCCAGTCCCCTCTCCTCTGGCATCCGGCTATATCAGTTGCTTAGCATGGCCCGCCCTCCACAACCCATAAAGATTTTTTATTCGATCGTTTTATTTGACAAATTGGTATAATTGTTATACCTATATTTATGAAGTCAGAGAGAACAAAGTCGGAGAATACTGTCACCTTATAACTCTCTGGAAATCAACCAAACAAGAGGAAGAATTATATGAAGAATACAGCTAAAAAGAAGGCCGCAACGGCTGACGAAATTGCGGAATTAGCAATGAAAGGGGAAGATGTTTCCAGGTTTTTTACAAATAAAGGCGAAATGAGGCCCCCTATTCAAAGAGTAAATGTTGATTTTACGCTTGATATGCTAAAGGAATTAGATGCCATTGCAAGAGATCTAAATATAAGCCGTCAAGCCCTTATTAAGACATATCTACGTCATGCACTGAACCAGCATTACTTAGCCCGGAAAGCTGCCCGGTGACACTTCATCCTGAATTATCTCCTGATTCACTAAACCTTGCCATGCCACGTAGTCTAAATCGGGATTTCAAAATTCTCAGATTGCAGTTATGGTGCCATCACCAAAAAGGAAAGGGGGAATTATGCTGGATGACTCGGCCGTGGAAAGAAAGCTCAGCCCTTCTGAAAAACTCTGGTGGATCATAGATCAGGAGTGCAGGAGCAATTTCGTGATGCACGCACATGTCACCGGATCAATCAGTGAAGAAGTGTTGCGCCCAAGTTTGGATGCCATTCAAGCCCGCCATCCTCTGCTTCGAGTGCGTATCGAAAGGGACGGATGGAACAGCCTCTCTTTCAAAACAAGCAGAGTGGCCGGGTTGCCTCTCCGCATCGTGGAAAAACCGACCGATGCCTGGACCGACGAAGCCGAGAAAGAGTTGCATGAAGAATTCACTGTTCATGAAGGACCGCTGGCTCGCTACACTCTGGTGCGCCATGCCCAGGAAGACAACACGGTACTTATAGCCTTCCACCATGCCATTGGCGATGCCATAAGTGGTTCGTTCCTTATGCGCGACCTGTTCCAAGCTATGGCCCTTGCCTATAGTGGGAAAAAGTGCGAACTATCGCCCCTGGAGCCAAAGAGAGAGATGAACGCCTACTTCCCGGAATGGGCCTTGGGCTTGAGCGGCCGATGGCGCAGTATGAAATTTGCCGGACGCATGTTTGGCGCGGTGCTGCGCTATGGTAAGCCTGCCGTTCCCAAGTTCGATCATAAGGCCCCACCCAAAGAGCGCAGGGCGCGGGTCGTCGCCCATCGCCTCGACCCGGACTTTATCGACCGGTTGCACCGACGGGCGAATGAAGAAGGCACCACGCTACACGGAGCTCTGCTTGCTGCGCAAATCCTGGCCATCGCGCACGACCGAGAAGATACAAAAGAGTGCCCTTACTTCATTGGCTCGCCGGTAAACTTGAGGAAGCGACTAAATCCGCCCGTGGGCGAGGATGTGGGATTTTTCGTGACCATTGGGGCATCGATTAACCTAGCTAAGCGGGATATCGAATTCTGGCCTCTGGCAAAAGCCGTGCGAGAATCACTGTGGAACTGCGTCGAGCGGGGAGAGCCGTTCGTGTACATGATCCAGTACCAGTACCTATCTAAAATCACATCGTTGCTTGGTCTCGGTCTGGTTGGGCGCCTGGTATACGCCCGGGTTGGTACGTCTTTGACATTCGGTGGCCTGGCTTTCAGCAACATCGGCAAAGTGGACATTGAAAACCACCAAGGCCCTTTCACCATCGAAGCCCTTGGCTTCGCTGCCTCTCCTTCCAGTCTTAGCCCCTTGGCTGCCTTTGCCGCCACCATCAATCGCCAGTCTACTTGGAATTTTGTGGGCATGGAACCGCTATTGACAAAGGAACACACCAAGAGAATTGCCGCTAAGGCATTCGAGGTGTTATCGAGGGCAGTGTAGGAAAAACAAGTCTGCCCTTAACCCATCTCTATAACTTTATGCTTTTTCTTCCAGGACCATAGATTTCAGATATCTTGCCAGTACATCAGTTTTTCAATAGGTTCCAAATCCTGTGATATGTCTGACATCTAACCGCTCGAATTCTGACTTTTCATTTATTTTGGGTTGATTTTAGTCAAGTTTAAACGTATTTAGAAAAGATATCACTCATAACAGGTTACGGGGTATCCTT
>JAFDAP010000115.1 GCA_019313765.1 Deltaproteobacteria bacterium
TGGGTTTTGATGTAATGTACGGAATTGATACGTACTTTTATAGTAAGGCCAGGAAAGACAAAAAGAAGATGATCTTTCTGGAATCTGCCGAATACCAACTCAAGCTGTTAGGTGAAATGGACAGGCATGACCAGGAGGGGTTTCTGAGGCAGACGCTGAAAGAACTCGAGATTATCGGGGAAATGGCCCCTGACATGTTAAATGCATGGGAAACCGGTGACATTGACGGCCTGAATGAAATTATGACCATAAGCTTTAAGGACTATCCTGGAATCCATGACCGCCTTGTCACCCGGAGAAACAGGGCGTGGATTTCAAAAATCAGTAATCTTGCACATCAGGATGGTAATGTCCTCGTCATTGTCGGCGCAGGACATCTGATCGGAAAGGAAAGTGTATTGGATCTCCTGGAAGAAAGGGGATACAAGATAAGACAAAGATAATAGTAACTACTATTCCTCCCTTTTGATGTATATATCCCTTTTCGGATAAGGGATTTCAATGCCCTCTTCCTGGAAGACCTCTTTGACGCGATCCGTTACATGGGATATGGTATCCATCCTGCGCCGGGGATTACTGATCCATATTCTCGCCTGCAGATCAACGGCCGATTCCCCGAAGTTCCTGACCACCACCTTGGGCGCGGGTTCCCGCATGGCCCAATCCAACTCAAGGGCAACTTTTATGATCAGTGCTTTGGCCTTTTTAATATCCGCATCATAGGCAATGCCTATAGGAATCCGGACCCTGATCTCCTTTGTGATGGTTGTATAGTTAATGATATCCCGCATCATGATCTCGTTGTTGGGAATTATGATCACGATATTGTCGGTTGTCTTGATCTTTGTGGCCCTGAGTCCGATGTCTATAACATCCCCCCAGGTGGCCGAATTCTTAGGGGCCGTCCAGATTTCAATCCGGTCGCCCACCTCAAAGGGCCGGTCCATAATTAAAAGGATACCGGCAATCAGGTTTGAAAGCGTGTCCTTGGCCGCAAAACCAATGGCAATACCTGCCACACCTGCGCCGGCCACAAAGGGCATAATATTCAATCCTAAGACATCAAGTGCTAAGATAATCCCGGTGGCATAGATAATCACGCCTGAAAACTTACTGGAAAGATCCAGGATCACATCGTCCACCTGAGTATCTGTCTTATCGGCTAAGTGTTGTTCCACGTATGGAATGAGAATATTGACGATACTGTTGGCAATGATTGAGAGGAGGATGATCATAAAGGCAAAGAATATTTTCTCAGCCATGGGCGCCTGGAACAGGTTAAGCAGGCTTATGCCCACGAGGATCAGGATGGAATAGTGCCCTGCCCGTTTTATTAGGATGAAAATCTGCTCATTTTTTTCAAAAAAAGGGCGGTCACGGTATTTTTTCTTAAGCCTTCCGATCACCGCATTGAAGATCCACCAGGCTATGGCGGCCGATACCAATATGATGAGAATCTGAATAACGGGATTCAAGGGTGTTCCTGAATGCGGAAATATCTGATTGTAAAATCTGTTAAAAAAATCTTCCATTTTCAAACTCCTTGATTGAAATCAAGTCACGGATTTTAGTGGGTAAACACACCCTAAGCCTTTTCCACCAGTAGATAACGGTCCGGTTTGAGGCGGGCAAAAATGGTGGCGCCCGAGCATGGAACCACCATTTTCTTTTTATAATCTCCTCCCAGGACCTGAAAAAGTTCCACACAGCAGGAACATAGATGGGCGCTCCTGTCTATGGAATACGGGATGATCTCCTTCCCATCCTGTATAAAGAACCGGGGATTAATGAAATTGGCATGATTGGCCGTATGGGAGAGATAGAGAAAGTCGTAATCCTCTACCTCCGATCCCAGCCTCCTGGCCCATCTCAGGTATATCCTTTTTTCCATATCGCCGGGATGCAGCCAGTCATCAGGAACCCGTTTTTTGAGTGGATTGCCCGATACAAGAGCCTTTTTATCCTTTGAAGTGGCCAACCGGGGCGGAACAAAATCCGATTCCGTAATGGTTGCAGCCTTTTTATCTTCATATCCTTCAAGCTCGAACGAGCTGATTACTAAATACAGCCCGTTCTTGTCCGATGTCCGGTACCAGCTTCCCTGTCTGTTACACGTGTCATTCCAAACCTCGGGCGCGACACTCGTGATCTTGTTGATTCTATCCAGGGGCGTGCATACGATCCCCTTTGCGTGCTTCAATTTTATGTCACGCCCGGCAAGCTCTTGTCTCAGATTTTCCTCTTCATCCTTTGTAAGCCAGTAGATATGTTTTATATAAGGCCCTTCCTGCTTCAACAGTTTCCTCCTAACTTCGTAGGAGCAGCCACCCTCCGGGGCGTAGGCCCTATGGGCCGGAGGCTGTGCCGCCCTTATCGGGGGTGCACGCCAAGCAACGCCCTGCAATTTTACGCACCCTTAATTTTCCCGCTATTGGGGATGACACGAATATGTCACAATCATTATTCAAAATCAATCGTGACATCGAATTTAATTTAGAGTATAAAGGCAAATAATGATTCTTCCCACGGTATCGGCTCACCGGGCTCGTTTTTCGCTTTCCAGCCATCGTCGATATCTATCTGGCCTTCCAATTTCTGCAAAAGCTCGAGTTCCTTCATAGAAACAAGGGCGGCAATCGGTTCTCCCCTGTGAGTGAGGACAACGGATTCATTTCCGAAGGCAACCCTGTTGATTTTCCATTGAAAACCTGGCCCAGAGGACCAGGCTTTCAATGGAAAATCAACAACATGGTTAACACTATTAAAAATGGATTGTTGACATCAAAACGTTTTAACGCTATGGGTTGTGAAAGTCGGGGATCGGAAGGATATTTATCGCTAAAACGAACCCTAAGCCGGGTTCCCGCTAACATGGGATCAAGGTATGGAGAGATAGGGAAGGAGAAAAGGAGTTAATGATATTATGGCAATAGCAACTTTCTGTGTTGGCGTGCTTGCCCTCACAGTACTCGTATTCATCGCATTCCGCATCCTAAAGGATGCCCCCGACAAGGCTGAGCTGGTACGTTTACGGACAAAAGAGCAGGACTTCGAAGATGCAACCGTTCAGATAGAGAACAAGACCGCAGAAATCGAGAGTCTTCAGATCGAGAAGGCCAAATTGGAGGCCAATCTGGAGAACGAGCGCACTACAGCCGACGAAAAGCTGAAACTGCTTCAGGATTCCGAAGCCAGACTCAAGACGGAGTTCGAGAACCTGGCGACTAAGATATTTGAGGATAAAGGGCAGGCGATTACAGAGCAGAACCGCGAGCGAATATCCGGACTTCTCCAACCTTTAAAGGAACAACTCGAATCATTTCGCCAAAGAATCGATGAGGTGCATAAGAATGATACGGAGAGATCAGCAATGCTGCTTGAAAAGGTTCGACAATTGCAGGAGTTAAGCAACAAGGTCAGTGATGAAGCAAACAACCTCGCAAAAGCGATAAAGGGAGATGCAAAGAAACAGGGTGATTGGGGGGAACTGATCGTCGAAAGGATATTCGAGGCATCGGGTCTTGAAAAGGGTAGGGAATATGACGCCCAGGTCGGCTTGAGGGCGGATGACGGAAGCCTGAAAAAGCCTGACTTCATCGTCTATTTGCCCGGAAACAAGGCCGTGATAGTTGATTCCAAAGTGTCTCTCACTGCCTATGAGAGATTCTGTAGTGCTGACGAGGACGTTACCAAAGCGGAAGAAGCCCTGGATGCACATCTTCAATCGGTGCGCAATCATATTGCCGAGCTGCAGTCGAAGGGTTACAGCCAACTACTTGGTAACAATTCGCTTGACTTTGTAATCATGTGCATTCCGCTGGAACCGGCCTATCATTCGGCACTTCAGTTTGATAAGAACCTTGTGTATGACTTTGCAAAGACAAACGTTGTGATCACGGGTCCCACCACGCTGATGATTACACTCAAGTTGATTGCCCAGATATGGCGACGCGAGCGCGAGAATAGAAATGTCGAGGTCATCGCTGACCGGGCGGGCCGCATGTATGACCAGGTTGTGCTTATAGTTGAAGCGATGGCCGAAGCTCAGAAGAAACTCACCGGGGTCTCTGATTCATTTGAGTTGGCCTTAAAACGATTGCAGGATGGAAAGGGGAATCTCGTAGGGCGAGTAGAGGAAATCCGCCGTCTTGGGGCCAAGGTGAACAAACAACTTCCTGCCGCCGTCGTGGAGGCGGCTGTCACCGAAGAAGACTCGGCTGAGCAGAGGATGGAGATTCCATAAAAGATTCAGTAGAGAGGTTTTTGCAGGAGCTATTATGAGCCAATTGAAAGGAAAAGTGGCTTTGGTCACTGGCGCCAGCAAGGGAATTGGTCGTGCATCTGCTCGGAGGTTGGCAGAGGCTGGGGCCAATATTGTGGTGGGTGCGACAAGTGTTGATCTACTTGAGATGCTGGGTAGAGATCTTGAGTCTTTGGGCGTTGAATCCTTAGCGGAAAGATGTGACGTGAGTCGGCGGACAGACTGTGAAGGCATTGTTCAGAGGTCTCTTGAGAGATTTGGCAAAATAGACATCCTTATTAATAACGCTGGAATTGGATTTTCCGGTAAAATTGTTGACTCTGAACCCGGGAAAATAGAACAGATGGTAATGGTTAATGTTTTGGGTGTGTATTATATGACCAGAGCAGTATTGCCATCCATGATGGAACAGCAACATGGCGATATTATTAACATTGGTTCAGTGGCTGGTGTAAAGTACTCACCCAATTTTGCCATGTATTCGGCGACAAAATTTGCAGTTCGTGCCTTTTCAGAGGCATTGCGAAATGAGGTTCAGGGTCATAATATTCGAGTAACCTTGATCCACCCAGGCATGACAAAAACAGCTTTCTTTGATTCGTTTACACAGGGAGGTTCTCCCGTCCCTCTTGACAAGGGAGAAATCCTGAAACCCGAAGCCATCGCAAATGCTATCCACTTTGCTGTAACTCGTCCACAAGGCGTTTCTTTGAACGAACTGACCGTAAGACCTACCTGGCAGGAAAGATAATGTAAGGAGTTGTTATTATGAAAAAGATCACTTTAGTATGGTTGATTTTAGCTTCCTTTTTTTCGACCCTTCTTTTTTCAGAAGTACGGAATTTAAGGGCGGATGATGCCGGCAGGATCGAATACAAGTTAATCAAACAATGGGAAACCGAAAAAGAACTTCGAGTCCCTGAATCAGTCCTTTATGATGAATCCGGAAATATCCTTTATGTTTCCAACATCAACGGAAGACCGACGGAAAAGAATGGGCAGGGATTTATATCAAAAGTCTCTCTAAATGGGAAGATAGAGGTCCTGAAATGGGCGACGGGATTAAACGCGCCGAAAGGTTCGGCTATCCATGGGAACAAGCTCTATGTCTCTGATATCGACCAACTGGTCGAGATAGATTTAAAGACCGGAAAAATACTGGCTAAATATCCGGCGGCCGGAGCAAAGTTTTTGAATGATGTAGCTACCGATGCTTCGGGTAATGTTTACGTTACGGATATGTCTTCCAAAAACAGCGTGATCTATAAATTGACTCAAGGCAATATGACCGTCTGGACAAAGGGAAGGGAAATCAGCAGACCCAATGGACTCTGCATGGAAGAAAAGAGATTGGTGGTGGGTAACTCGGGTGACGGTTCTTTAAAGGCTATCAATCTGGCTGATAAAAAGATAACCACCATAGCAAGGGTGGGTTCCGGCATAGATGGGTTAAGATCAGATGGGCAGGGGAATTATTTCATATCGGACTGGAAAGGCAAAACATCCCTGGTTACTGCTTCCGGTCAAGTAATCGTACTTATTGACACAACATCCTCAAGAATCAATTCCGCTGATCTTGAATACATAAAGACCAAAAAACTTCTGCTCATTCCCACTTTTTTTGATAACAGGGTGATGGCCTATAAGGTTAAGAATGTTAAGGGGTCGCATCTTAAATATTAGGGCTTTTCTTCTCAATTAGTTGGCGCCCATCCATTGATGAAATAAGGGGAATACCAAGTGTCCAATTCAGAAATGAGCAATTTTTTACAAGATCAAGGAAATCAAGGGATTAGGCGGAGACGTACTGTAGTACGTCGCACAACGAATCCCGCCGATTGACGCTGAGAT
>JAFDAP010000116.1 GCA_019313765.1 Deltaproteobacteria bacterium
TCCTTAAACGCTTAGAACAGAGTCCTTCCACTATTTCTCCCAAGGATGAGGACAAGGTCCGCCACATCACCGAACTGATGGACACAGCCGGTGCGCTGGACAGGTTACTCCAATCCCTCGGGCTTATCCCATAACGAGAGGTTTTGGAAACTAATCCTGCGACCCCTTACCCGACGGTATCCGATATAATTTCCAGGAGTTTTTCGGGCGAAATAGGTTTTGACAGAAACAGGTTGGCCCCCACTTCAATCCCCCGGTTCCTGTCCTCATCCCGGCTTTTGGCCGACAAAAACACGACCGGTGTTTCTTTGTAACCTTCTTTTTCCCGGATCTTCTTGCAGAGATCGAAACCATCCATCTCCGGCATGATAATGTCGAGCATCAAGAGATCGTAACCGTCCTGATCGAGCTTCTCGAGGGCCTCAGCGCCGCTTGAAACAGGATGGACCTCGTAACCTTCCGGCTTTAGAAGTTCATTGATTGCCATGAGGACCAGCTCATCATCATCGACAACAAGAATACGTTTTGCCATTTAAGCTACTCCTTTCCCGATCCTTTAACTGGAAGGAGGACCTTTACCTCTGTCCCCTTGTTTTGCCGGCTGTTGATTTCAATCCTTCCCTGGTGTGCCTCTATGATTCCGAAGCAGAGAGAAAGACCAAGTCCGGTGCCCTTCCCCACCGGTTTGGTGCTGAAAAAGGGCTCAAGCACTTTATCTATGATTTCGTCAGGAATTCCCACACCTGTATCCTTTACAGAGACAACGATCAAGGGAGGACCTTCATGGTCACTTATGTATGAAGAAATGGTCAACTCCTTCGGTCCCGTTATATCATGCATTGCATCCCTGGCATTGGAAATAAGATTGAGAAATACCTGTTCGAGCTGATTGGAATCGCCTATGACTTTTGGCAGGTCTTCGGACAGTTTTCGCACAAGCAAAATGTTGTGATTGAGAAGTTGTTGTCCGGTGATTATCAGGGCATTTTCTATGGGCTGGTTTAAATCAATTTCACTGAACTCGGGTTTTGTCTGCCTGGAAAACTCTCTCAGGTGCTCCACTATTCTCTCGATTCTATCATTGCACTTGCGGATTATTTCCAACCGTTCACGTTCCTGACAGTCCTCAGAGAGGTTCTTAAAGATCACGTGAAGTATCGTTTTAGAAGCCATAAGGGGATTATTTAATTCATGGGCAACACCGGCAACGAGTTCCCCTAAGGCCCTCATTTTGGATGCCTCAAAAAGACTGGCCTGGGTTGCCTTGAGCTTGGCCTCCAGACGCTTCTGCTCAGTAACGTCCTTGAAGATCCCGGCCGTGCCGATAACCTGTTCATCCTCATCCCTGAGCAGGAAAAGTGAGGTCAATATAGTGAGGATTTTCCCTTCTCTCCTCTTCACCTCCATTTCGTAATTTTCGGCCCTTTCATCCGCCTTGAGGAGATCCATTATATCCTTAGCCTGCTGGATGCCCCTGACATAAAAACGAGAAATATGTGTACCTAAGACATCTTCTTTCGGGTATTCAAGCAGTTCCTGCATGGCGCGATTCTGGTATGTTATCTTCCCTTTGAGATCGGTGGTAAGGATTCCATCAACCGAACTCTCCATGATATTTTCAAGAAATTCTTTGGTCTCCCGGAGTTCCCTCGCAAGCCTTTTTCTCAGGGTTATGTCACGGACGATCTCCACAAAGCCGGTCGTTTTGCCCGAGGGATCCATGATAGCCGTTATGGTGGTATGGGCCGGAAAGCGATCACCATTTTTCCTGACCCGATCCATCTCGAGCTCGCAGACCCCTTCGGTACTAGTCCGTTTTGACATCTCTTCTTGAATCCCTCTTTTGCGGTCCTCAGGGGTAATGGTGATGCCAATATTTTCTTTTTGAATGACCTCTTCCTTTTTCCAGCCAAAAATTCTTTCCGCGCCTTTATTGAACTCGATAATGTTGCCGTAAAAATCGAGGGCCATGATAGCATATACGATGGCGCTATCGAGGATACTGTTCAGAAATCGGGAAAGATCACGGTATCTTTCCCTTGATTCCTTAAGTTCCCGGGTCCTGGCCTCTACCATCTTTTCCAGGTTTGACGTATGATGCTGTATCTGAACTATCATCTGGTTGAAGGATACTCCCAGAACGCCAATCTCATCTGCACCATCAACCAGGACCCTTTGAGACAGGTCCCCACCGACCATCCTGGCGGTAACCTCCGTGAGATCCTGGATTGGTCTCGTCAGCACCCTGGAGAGGATGAAGGTCAGGGCAAAGCCAAAGATGAGGCCGGCAAGGACAATGATCAGGATAAATCGTTCTGTCTCGTGCAGGGAACGGTAGACCTCTTCTTCATAGGTGCCCGCCGCGATAATCCAGTCCCAGGGTTCGAAATATATATACTTGTTTATCTTTTGCCTCGGTTTTGTTTCCCCTAACTCCGGATTAATCCAGGGGTAACGCATTGTGCCAACCTCACCGTCCCCAAGAGTCAGGGCATCCTGTATCATAGACTTAATGTATGTAAAGCCGGATGAATCTTTCGAATCAAGAATATTTTCCCCTTCCTTGGCCGGGTGAATCTTTAAGTCGCCCTTGCTGCTAATAGTGTAAACATAACCCGTATCTCCGACCTTAATTCGCTTTATCTCATCCTTAAAGGACTTGCTGCTTTGCTCCTTGACGCCCACATAAAGGGCGCCAATCACCATTCCATCCTGGCCCGTGATAGGCTCATAGGCCGTAATATACCAGTCATCCAGCACATCGGCCCGGCCTCTATAGGAACGCCCGGCCAAAATCGCCTGTGCCGCCGGGCTTTCCGGGGGAATGAACGTTCCAACGGTCCTTTTCCCATCCTTCCCTAAGACATTGGTGGAAATACGCAGGAGGCGATTCCCATCAATTCTTTGAAAAATAGTACAGGTTCCACCTACAAGGCGCCGGACCTCGTCGACAAAATGAGTGTCCCGGCTTAGAGGCATGTCACCCACCTTCCAGAGAGGCACATTGACCGGATAGCGCTTACCCGTTAACTGGTTGACGGCATCAAAACGAATTTTTTTGTCTGGTACAATTTCGATTGCACGGCCGTGGAGAGAAAGGAACTCACGGGCAACGTTCAGGTCTGAGATCACCTTCGTCTGGGACATCTCTTGCTCGACCTTACACATGGAATAGATGTTTCTGACGAGATGCCCCAGATCTTCCTCGGATGCGCTTCTAAGGGCCTTGCCGAAACGATTCAGGGAGAGGAAGGAGACGCACAGGAGGGGAACCAGGACCACAAACAGGGTCACGCTGATGAGCTTTGTGCGAATCCTCCAATCGCGAAACTGTGATATGAACATTTGAATCCTTTCTTATTCATTGCAAAAACATTTGAGTGCAACCTTTTTTCGTAGCGCAGAGCTTTAGCTCTGCCATTTTGATTCAGGGCTAAAGCCCTGCGTTACGCTATGAGAGAGAATGCACGCAAAAAGGTTACACTCAAAACATTTTCAGCCTGCAATTATATTACATCACAGAATTCTTGCAGATGTAAACCTCAATTTCATGGCCATCAATCCAGGGTGCTTTCCTTCATATAAATACATTCTGCTCTTTTTGGCTCCATTTTGTTGCGCTGAATTCCGTTTTGATATACTGTTTTGAAAAGGAAGGTAACTGATGCCCCGGAAGACTGAACGCCGATATCTGATCCTCACACTCATCAAGAAGTTATTTCGAAAGCTGAAAGAGGCCGGCCGCGATCTGTTGCCTGTCATACTGGTCATCACCGTCTTTCAGCTTGCCGTACTTCGCCAGCCATTCCCTGAACTCCTTGAGGTACTTATCGGGGCAGTTTTAGTTGTAATCGGCCTTATGCTGTTCGTCCAGGGCCTTGAAATGGGCCTGTTCCCCATCGGGGAGACTTTAGCCGTTGCCTTTGCTCGAAAAGGGAGCCTGGTCTGGTTGCTGATATTTGGATTCGGCTTGGGGTTTTCCACCACCGTGGCCGAGCCCGCCCTGATTGCCATCACCCAGGAAGCAGCAAAAGTGGCGGCCCAGGGGAACATTATCGAACCCAGCGAAAGCGCCCGGGCGTCCTATGCTTTGGGCTTACGACTTACGGTGGCGGTTTCAGTCGGGCTGGCTATCGCTATTGGTATAATACGCATCCTGCGCGGCTGGCCTATTCATTATCTGATTATCACCGGCTATATGATTGTCATTTTGATGACTCTAATAGCCCCCAAGGAAATCGTGGGTATCGCCTATGACTCCGGAGGAGTCACCACTTCCACTGTGACCGTGCCCCTTGTCACCGCCCTGGGAGTCGGCCTTGCTTCCTCTATTCGGGGCCGTAACCCCATGGTAGACGGCTTTGGCATGATTGCCTTGGCCTCACTGTTTCCCATGATTTTTGTTCTGGGCTTTGGTATGATAGTTTTCGGCGTTAAAGTCGCCTGGTAACGTCTCGGAAATTCTACAGCTTATAGGAATTAAAGGATTATTTTGAGGCCTGGGATTTATGCCTCGCACATGGAATAATGGAATGATGGAATATTGGAATGATGGAATATTGGAATGATGATGAAAGATGGTTTTTTGTGGAAGTTTTATATTTATTTCCCTATTTGTCAAGCTGATCTTCCCAATAAACCATTTATCCTGTACCCCAAACCCACTATTCCATCGTTCCATTATTCCACTATTCCAATTGCGAAGCGGAGTGGAGCTAAGTTCATATGTTGCTTGAAATTGCACAGACATTTATGGCTACTTGCAGGGATGTTTTTCCGGTTTTGGCGCTCATAGTGGGTTTCCAGTATATCGTACTGCGCCAGCCCATCCCCCGCCTGGGTCAGGTGCTTGTAGGCTTCGGTTGTGTGCTGATAGGGCTCACACTGTTTCTGGTTGGACTGGAGAAAGCCCTTTTTCCGTTGGGAAAGATCATGGCCAAGCAACTCTCGGCCCCGGAGTTTGTTTTCGGAACAGAGATAGTGCCTCAAAGCCCCGATTGGTGGGCTTACGGCTGGGTCTATGTGTTTGCCGCCTTGATCGGTTTTGCCACCACCATTGCAGAACCTGCGCTCATTGCTGTTGCCTATAAAGCGAATCAGGTTTCCGGAGGCACTATCAGCCAATGGGGATTGCGGCTTGTCGTGGCCTTTGGGGTCGCAATCGGGATTGCATTAGGGACATTCAGGATCATTACCGGGACTCCCCTCTTTTTGTATATCGCAGCCGGATACCTGATAGTGGTTGTGCAGTCTATCTTTGCGCCAAAAACCATCATCCCCCTCGCTTACGATTCCGGAGGGGTAACCACGTCCACAGTAACAGTTCCATTGGTTGCGGCCTTAGGCCTGGGTCTCTCGGCAACCATACCGGGACGAAACCCGGCCCTGGACGGCTTTGGCCTGATCGCCTTCGCAAGCCTGTTTCCAATAATAACAGTAATGGCTTATGCCCAGGTTGCCCAGTGGTGGACCGGGATACGTCTCAAGTTTTTTAAGGAGGGATAACATGAGATTCAAAGTAATTATTGCGACCGTGAAGACCGATGTGACCGATAGTATCGTGGATGCCGCAAAGGCGGCCGGCGCCACGGGCGCCACGATTACCCCTTCGCGCGGCACGGGCATTCGTGAGGCAAAGACCTTTTTTGGACTGACCCTTGAGGCACAGACAGATCTGGTCATGTTCCTGTTGGAGGAACACCTGGTGAAAGCGGTTATGAAAGCAATCTACGAAGCCGGACACTTTAAAAAGCCCGGCACTGGTATCGCTTTCGTATTGCCGGTGGACCAAGTGGCCGGTCTGGAAAGCCAGATGGAACGTTTCAAGGAAGAGGTTCGAGAAGAGTACTTTTGAACCTCTGAATTCGGAGACTGGGATACGGACACCGGATTTCAGGATAGGCGAACCTTCAGAAACATGCTCGACAGGAAAATCCAAAAACGGGCAGGGAGGATATACAATCATGTCAGTCAAAACACCCATTGTTCAAGCCAAAGATGTCATGCGCCGGAATGTGGTGGCCATAGATGGTATGGCCACAGTCCGGGAGGCCATCGCGAAGATGCGATCTGAAAATGTCACAGCCTTGATTGTGA
>JAFDAP010000117.1 GCA_019313765.1 Deltaproteobacteria bacterium
CGGAGCAGCTTCAGGAAGTCGTTACTCTTTTTATATTCAGATCTGTCGTTCCCTGGTTAAGTACTGTAAAAGTATGGCTTAGTTTTTCACCCTCAAAAACAGGTGAAAAGACGTTCATGGTCTTCCTGACGTGAATAATGGGGCCACCCTCAGACGATGCCGGATATGACTTGCTCCCATTTACAAGGATTGCCGTCATGCAAAGAAGGCCCACGAAAACTTGCAACAATTTAGTATTCATCAATAATTTCCCCGCAGTAATCATTGGATTTTGCGTAACACCTCAGTTCTTTGAAAAACAGCGGCCGAGGAGTGACTTTGCTTATCCCATATCAAGGAATGTATTTCAATAAGGATTTCCTGAAAAAAATAGGTGACGTCAAACACCTGCCCCCGGTCGGCAGGCGGGGTTCAGAAAACAACCGTTGAACCGTGAACCCGGAATTTTGAACCTGTGTTGTTGCAACAATTCAACTTTCGCTCATTTTTCTATTGACAGCTAAATAATTTTCACAATATAAATGATAATTATAAGATGAATAATTTTTATCAAATAATTATCGTTTTTTCGGTTCCCTCAGGGTCTCCATCTTTTCATCCGGTCCTGAGGGCACGGATGATTTCAGCATGCCTATTCATTTGCACACCCACTATACCAGCGGTATGGCCTCAATGATCTATTTAGAGGCCATCAAGGCGGGCGTGGACATTGTGGATACCTGCCTGGCCCCCTTTGCATTAAGGACTTCCCAACCTGCAATAGAGCCCATTGTAGCGACCTTTTACGGGACGACCAGGGATACGGGATTTGATCTGAATCTCTTGCTTGAATTGGGCGATTATATGGAGACCGTAGCCCCTAAGTATCGGGATTATTTAGCCAAACACAAGATGGCCGTTATTGACACGGGTGTGCTGGCCCATCAGGTGCCAGGCGGCATGCTCTCCAACTACGGGAGAACAGTTTCTCAAGTGGAAGTACGGGTTGGAGGAAAAGCCGCCTGAGGTCATGCCAAAGACCCTGGAAGATATTCGAAAAGAGGACGAGGCCAAGGCCGCGGCCATAGAGCAGGTGTGTAAGACCGCGTGAGCCAGGCGAGGTTTGGAGGATCGTATAATGAAGATTCATGAGTATCAGGCTAAAGTATTGCTTCGGGCATTCAATGTGAGAGTACCGAGAGGCAAAGTGGCTTACAGTGTGGAAAAGGCCGTCTGGGTTGCAGACGACCTGGGAGCCCCGCCCTGGATCCTGAAGGCCCAGATCCACGCCGGGGGCAGGGGGAAAGGGGGCGGCGTCAAAGTCGCCGGATCCATCGATGAACTGAGAGAGCATGCCCGCAGTATCTTAGGCATGAAGCTCGTCACACCTCAAACAGGTCCGGAGGGTAGGATTGTCAGGAAAATCCTGGTCGAAGAGGCCGTTGACATTTCAAAGGAGATCTATTTAGGCATTACCGTTGACCGCCGGACCTCCTTAATTGTCATGATGGCAAGTTCTGAGGGTGGAATGGACATCGAGAAGGTCGCTTCGGAAAGGCCCGAAGCCATCCACAAGGAATTAATCGATCCTACTTTGGGCTTCTTTCCCTTTCAGGCGAGAAATCTTGGGTTCAAGCTCGGTTTGAGAAATAAGCAGCTTCGGGAGGCCACCAAGTTTATGGCCGGCCTTTATCGAGTCTTTGCTGAAAAAGACTGTTCTCTGGCTGAGATTAACCCACTTGTTATCACAAAGACCGATGAGGTCATTGCTCTGGATGCAAAGCTCAATTTTGATGACAACAGCATATTCCGACATAAAGAGATCGATGAGGCTCGTGATTTTGATGAAGAAGACCTAAAAGAGGTTGAGGCCGCAAGATACGACCTCAACTATATCAAACTAGATGGAAATATTGGCTGTATGGTTAATGGCGCGGGCCTGGCCATGGCGACCATGGATATCATTAAACTGCACGGAGCAGAACCTGCAAACTTTCTCGATGTCGGTGGTGGCGCTTCTGTCGAGCAGGTCAAAGAGGCTTTTACGATTATTCTTTCCGACAGCAATGTACATGCCATTCTCGTGAACATCTTTGGCGGCATTATGAGATGTGACGTTGCTGCCAGTGGTATCGTGGAGGCAGCTAAGGATGTCCGGCTAAATGTTCCCCTGGTGGTCCGGCTTGAAGGAACCAATGCCGAACTGGGAAATGATATCTTAAGAAAGGCTGAGATGAATATCATTCCGGCATCGGGTATGAAAGATGCCGCCATCAAGGTGGTAAAGGAGGCATCAAAGTGAGCATTCTTGTGGATAGAAATACAAAGGTTATCTGTCAGGGTTTTACAGGAGAGTCAGGGACCTTCCACTCCAAGCGATGTATTGAATATGGCACTCAGATGGTAGGAGGGGTAACTCCGGGCAAAGGGGGAACCGTTCATCTGGGCCTGCCGGTCTTTGATACGGTTGAAGAGGCGTTCATTGAAACAGGGGCGGATGCCAGCATTATCTTTGTACCGCCGGCATTTGCTGCTGATGCTATTTTGGAAGCAGGTGCAGCGGGTATTAGGATAATCGTGACTATCACTGAAGGCATACCAGTCCTTGATATGATCAAGGTTAAACGATATCTGGATGGCCGCGACTGCCGCCTAATTGGTCCAAACTGCCCAGGTATAATCACCCCGGGGGAATGCAAGATCGGGATCATGCCTGGTGATATCCACAAACCAGGGTCTATCGGGGTCATATCAAGATCCGGGACCCTGACCTATGAAGCGGTTAAGCAGCTCACTGAACTGGACATCGGCCAATCCACAGTCATTGGACTTGGCGGAGATCCTGTCAATGGGATTTCCTTTATCGATGCACTCGAACTCTTTAATGCAGACCCTGATACCGAGGGGGTGGTCATCATCGGAGAGATTGGTGGTAGTGCTGAGGAGGAAGCCGCGGAATACATTAAAAAAGGGTTTAAAAAGCCTGTGAGCGCCTTTATCTGCGGTATGACCGCCCCGAAAGGCAAGCGGATGGGCCACGCAGGCGCCATCATAAGCGGTGGCAAAGGGACGGCAGAGGAGAAGGTCGAGGCCCTTGAGGCTGCCGGAGTTGCCGTCGCCAAGAGTCCGGCCGAGATTGGAACAACCTTGGCTTCGATTTACCACTAATCAATTGTAACCATAAGCTCCTTTTTTAGTTGACAGTTTCCTGAAATTCGAATTTTCTTATTTATCTGGATTCCCGCCGTAGTTTATCCCGCACTTGATGCGGGGCGGGAATGACAATAAAGCATTTAATATCAAGCAGATATCATATCCGCCATACCTGCGTGGGCGGGTATCCAGGCGTTAACATGACTTTTTTCTTTTTTTCTATTGACAACTAAACACTCTTTAAAATAAAAACGATAGTCATGATATAAATATCACTTAGTAACTAAATTCTATTCAAGGATGTGGATCGTTTTAGTAGTATGGGCATCGAAGAAAGGAAAGAGCGAGAGAAAGAGCAGCGCCGCCAGCAGATCATAGATGCCGCTGAAAAGGTCTTTGCGGCAAAAGGGTTCAGCGGGGCAACCGTAGAAAACATCGCCGAAGAAGCAGAGTTGAGCCCTGCCACCCTGTACCTCTATTTTAAGAACAAGGACGCGCTTTATGCATCTTTGAACCTCAAGATACTGAAAGTCCTTACTGAAAAGATAGAAAATGTCTATCATCAAAATGGGCTCAATCCTGAAGAGAAAATTAAGGCATTAGAAAAGGCCTTGTATGAGGTGTACGAGCAAGATCCCCTGAATGTCATAAACGTGCTTCGATTTCAATCAAGTGAGGAACCCAAAAACCTGTCACCCGAACTTGCGACCCAGATCAAAGATGGCGCGAGAAAATATCTGAGGGCCATCGCCGGGATTTTTGAAGACGGGGTCCGAGAAGGCTCCTTCCTGGATCGTCATCCTGTGGCCTTTGCCGACATTGTGTGGGGCCTTTTTGCCGGACTTGTGCTCTGGGAACATACCAAAAAGGGTTTCGACCCTTCGAAGGATTTCTTAAGGCCTACATTGGGACTGGCTATTGAAATTATCAACAGGGGCATTAAGAAAAATTGATGATTGACAATAGATATTCATTAATATTATCTTCTGAAATCTTTACAATCGTCAATCATCAACCGTCAATCAAAAGCGGAGGTTTGAAGAGATGACCGATCTTCCAATGACCTTTCCCCATATTCTCATAGAGAACGCCAAGAAATTCCCTCCCACCAAGGCAGCCATACGTGAAAAGGACTATGGCATATGGCAGTCCTATTCATGGCAGGACTACCTTGACCAGGTGAAGGACTTTGCCCTGGGATTGGCAGCTTTAGGCTTCAAAAGGGACGATAAAATGGCCGTTATCGGGGACAACAGGCCTCAGCTTTACTGGGGTTTGGCTGGCTGCCAGTGTGTCGGAGGCGTTCCCGTCCCCCTTTACCAGGACGCGATACATAAGGAGCTTCACTATATTGTGGATCATTCGGAGTGCATGTGTGCACTGGCGGAAGATCAGGAGCAGACCGACAAACTTATGGTCCTGAAAAACGAGATCCCCAGTCTGAAATATATCATCTATGATGATCCCAGGGGGCTTCAAAACTATAAGCATGACTGGCTCATCGCCTTTACCGATGTCCAGGAGATGGGCCGCAAGTTCGGCAAAGAAAACCCCGACTATTTCATGGATTCGGTCAATCAGATAAAGCCTGATGATATGTCGATCATTGTCTACACCTCGGGGACCACCGGTAATCCCAAAGGGGTCATGCTGACCCACCGTATGGTTGTGGACTGTTCCCGGGGCTTTCTTGAATGGGACCACCTGAATGAGACGGACAATATCATGGCCTATCTCCCCATGGCCTGGATTGGGGACCATATTTTCTCTTACGGCCAGGCCCTCTGTTCCGGATTTACCGTCAACTGCCCGGAGAGCACCGCCACGGTGGTGCATGACCAGAAGGAGATCGGGCCCACCCATATCTTTGCTCCCCCCCGTATATGGGAGAATATCCTGACTCAGGTCATGATCAAGAATGAGGATTCCGCTTGGATAAAACAGAAGTTGTTTCACTACTTCATGAAAGTCGCTAACCGGGTAGAAAAGAAACGGGTCGCCAATGAACGGGTGCCTTTTACTGACAAAATTCTCTACAAGATAGGGGATTTCATTCTTTACGCACCGCTGGTTGATAACCTCGGCATGAGAAAGATGAAGGTGGCCTATACAGCAGGGGAGGCCATCGGCCCGGAGATATTCGAGTTTTACAGGTCCTTGGGGCTTAATCTGAAACAGCTTTACGGCATGACCGAGAGCTGCGCCTATGTGTCCATGCAGAAGGATGGGGATATTGATTCTGAGACCGTGGGACCTCCAGTCCCAGGGGTGAAAATTAAAATCGCCGAAGACGGAGAGGTCATGTACAAAAGTCCGGGCAATTTCGTTGGGTACTATAAAAACCCTGAGGCTACCGCCGAGACCATTGAGGACGGGTGGATCCACTCCGGCGATGCAGGCTATATGACGGAACGTGGGCATCTCAAGATCATCGACCGGGCAAAAGATGTCAGCCAGTTGACCGATGGAACCCTGTTTTCCCCCAAGTATATCGAGAACAAGCTGAAATTCAGCCATTATATCAGGGAGGCCGTGGCTCACGGAATGAATATGGACTTTGTTGCCGCCTTTATTGATATTGATTACGGGGCAGTGGGAATGTGGGCCGAAAGGAGGCATCTCACTTATACCAGCTATATGGATCTTGCCCAGCAGCCTGAAGTCTATGATCTTGTGTATAATGAAATCCTTATGGTAAACAAGAGACTGAGTGAGGATGAACGACTCAAGGGAGCCCAGATCAAGAGGTTCCTGTTACTCCACAAGGAACTCAACCCCGATGATGGTGAAATCACCCGTACCAGAAAGGTGAGAAGGAAATTCGTAGCTGAAAAATATGGCAACCTCATCGATGCTCTCTATTCGGACAAAGAAAATGTGGACGTGGAGGCCAAGATTACCTGTGAGGATGGCCGGACCACCACCATGAGGGCCAATCTCAAAATCCGCCATGCCG
>JAFDAP010000118.1 GCA_019313765.1 Deltaproteobacteria bacterium
GGCCACGAAAAACTGATGGCGGCCCGCAACCAGCTCCTCGGCATGGCGGCACAGGATCCGCGATTGATGAGGGTCCGGCCCAACGGCATGGAAGACGTGCCCGAATACCGGGTTGACGTGGACTGGGAAAAGGCCGGCGCCATGGGCGTTCCCATCACCTCCATCCACAACACCATCAGGGCGGCCTTCGGCAGCGCCTATGTCAACGACTTTATCCAGGCCGGGCGGGTCAAACGGGTTTTTGTACAGGCAGACGCCCCCTACCGCATGTTGCCCAAGGACCTGGAAAAACTCTATGTGCGCAACAGCCAGGGGAAGATGGTCCCCTTTTCTTCTTTTGCGTCCGAACACTGGACTTATGGCTCTCCCCAATTAGAGCGTTTCAACGGTTTCCCGTCCATCAACATCTGGGGCGAGCCGGCGCCGGGGAGGAGTTCCGGAGCGGCCATGGCTGCCATGGAAGAACTCGCCTCGAAGCTGCCCCAGGGGATCGGCTTTGACTGGACCGGGCTTTCCTACCAGGAACGGATGGCAAGTAGCCAGGCGCCGCTTCTCTATGCCTTTTCCATCTTTGTGATCTTCCTGGTCCTGGCGGCCCTGTATGAGAGCTGGCCCATCCCCATCGGGATCCTGCTGTGCCTGCCCCTTGGGGTCATAGGCGGCGTTATCGCTTCAAGCATGCGGGGGATGCCCAATGATGTCTATTTCCAGATAGGGCTGCTGACCATCCTGGGCCTGACCGCCAAGAACGCGATCCTGATTGTCCAGTTCGCCAGGGCCAGGGTCGATGAAGGGGCAAGGCTAACCGCGGCGACGCTGGAAGCAGCAAAATTAAGACTGCGCCCTATCATAATGACCTCGCTGGCCTTCGGGTTTGCCGTCCTGCCGCTCGCCCTTGCGAGCGGGGCCGGAGCGGGCGCGCAAAAGGCCATCGGCACCGGGGTGCTGGGTGGGATGATTACATCCACCTTTCTGGTGATTTTGTTTGCGCCGCTTTTTTATGTGGTAATTTATAAGGCGTTTGGCAAACACAGGAAGCGCATAACGATGAAGCACGTTGATGAAAGTACGTCAGGGGGTCAATCACATGAATAAACAACGATTGTTTCTACTGGTTGGTCTCGCCATTTTTTTCGGTGGCTGCTCCCTGGCTCCGAAATACACACAGCCCAAAGCGCCGATCCCGGCTGAGTGGCCACAGGGTGCGGCCTACAAAGACACGCAGGCCATGCCCGGAGCGCCGACCGCCCCGGAGCTGAGCCGGCAGGAATTTTTTGCCGACAAACAACTTCAAAAGATTATTGAGATGGCCTTGAACAACAACCGTGACCTGTGCCTGGCGGCCCTGAATGTGGAAAGGGCTCGTGCGCTGTACGGCATTCAACGGGCCGAACTGTTCCCTTCGGTCAATGCGGTCGGTAGTGGAAGTAAACAACGGAGTTCCTCCGATTTTACGCGCCCCGGAGAGCCGAGGACAACGAAACAGTACAGTGTCAATATGGGCATTGCTTCCTGGGAAATCGATTTTTTCGGCCGCATCCGCAGCCTGAAAGATCGGGCGCTGCAAGAGTACCTGGCCACGGAGCAGGCCCGTCGCAGCGCACAGATTTTGCTGGTATCCGAGGTTGCCAGGGTGTACCTGACCCTTGCCGCGGATCGGGGGAACCTCAAACTGGTCCAATCCACCCTTGAGACCCAGCAGGCTGCCTACGCTTTAATCCAGCGGCAATATGAAGTTGGACTCGCGACCGAGTTGGATCTGCGTCAAGCGCAAATTCCGGTGGATGCGGCCCGGGGAGATGTGGCCCGCTACACGCAATTAGTGGCGCAAGATAAAAATGGCCTGAACCTTCTGACCGGCTCTTCGGTATCGGAAGATCTCCTGCCGCTGGATCTGAGCAGCGTTACCCCCCCAAAAGAAATTTCTCCGGGCCTATCTTCCGAAGTGCTCCTGTGCCGGCCTGATATTATGGCCGCGGAATATCGGCTCAAGGGGGCCTACGCCTTTATCGGCGCGGCCCGGGCCGCCTTCTTCCCCCGCATTTCTCTGACGACTGCAGTGGGAACCGCAAGCGCTGAGCTGTCCGGCCTGTTTAAATCCGGCTCGGGCACCTGGAACTTTACGCCGCAGATAGTTCTGCCGATTTTTGACGCCCGCACTTGGGCCGCGCTGCGGGTCAGCAAAGCCGATCGGGAAATCGTCCTGACCCAGTATGAGAAGGCAATCCAGACGGCCTTCAGGGAAGTAGCCGATTCTCTGGCAGTGCAGGGCACAATAAACCAGCAGGTATCTGCGCAACAATCTCTGGTCAATGCTGTTGCAGAAACATATCGCCTCTCAAATATACGCTATACAAAGGGGATTGACAGCTACCTGAGCGTCCTTGTTGCGCAGCGATCCCTCTATGCGGCGCAACAGGGCCTCATCGGCATCCGCCTGGCCAGGTTAGCCAACCATGTGAGGCTTTACGCGGTATTGGGCGGAGGCGGCGAATAGTTTGCAGCAGGATGCGCTTTGTTCATTTCAGTATAAAAGGGGTGATGACATGGCGCATAGAAAGCAGTTTGTCGGCATAAGCGTGGATGAGGGAGTATGACAATTCAAAGGAAATTCCTGGTATTGGTTGATGGTTCAGAACGAACCATAAAAACGATTAACTATGTGAAGAATTTTATGCCTGTTGATGAGAATACGCGGATTGTGCTGTTTCATGTCTTCAGTGGCATACCGGAAGAATATCGGGAGTTGGAGAAGGATCCAACTTGCGTAACGGCCGTACAACAGTTGAGAAATCGGGAAATGGAGGAGAAGAGTGGGATCCGGGCGTACCTGGAACGGGCGAAAGAAATATTGATCACAGGCGGATGTTCGGAACAGTCAATTGAAATCAAATTTCATTTTTTGGAAAAAGGGGTCGCCCGGGACATAATTGATGAAGCGAGAAAGGGTTACACCGCAGTCGTCCTGAGAAGGCGGGGGATGGGTGCGCTGAAAAATATCATACTTGGCAGCGTTGCTGTCAAGCTGTTACAAGCCTTAACATTTATCCCAATTATAATCGTGGGGCAGGCCCCTCCCGTCAAGAAAATGTTATTGGCCGTGGATGCTTCACCTTTTTCGATGAAAGCGGTTGAATTTGTGGCCTCATTGTTAGGGGGCCATGGGTATGAAGTCTGTATTTTTCATGCAATTCCAGGTTTGGGGGCTGTACATTTTGAACTTTCTGAACTCGGTAAGCCGGAACTTCCCGACGTTAACATGTCTGATACCTGTATTGAAGCTTTAAAATTAAAAGTGGTGCGACTGTTTCAGGATGTAAAAGACATGCTGATGGCAACCGGGTTTGAAGCTGAAAAAATATCTGAAAAAATAATTTCAGGTGTAGGCAGCCGATCCGATGCAATTGTCAAGGAAGCAGAAGGCGGCGGTTACGGTACAATTGTTGTCGGCCGAAGGGGTCTTTCAAAAGTTGAGGCGTTTTTTATGGGCAGGGTCGGTCATGAGGTTGTTTATGGAGGGAAAATATTTACCGTCTGGGTGGTCTGATAATATGTTGTGGGTATAGCCCCGGTTCTTCCCTGCTCCAGCGGGCGATTGTTACGCGGGTTGCGCATACCCTGTGCCGACGATTCCCCTGTTTTGCTTCCTCAACACTTACCCGGACTTGTCAAGGCGAAAGCATGTTATGAACCAACGAAACTCCCGGGGAGATGCGGCCCGGGATGATGTCGTGTGGCCGAGTTATAATTGTGCTATCGCTGTCGTGGTTGAAGAGGAAAGCGAGGAAGAGGTAGCTGGGCGCTCCGGGCGACCGCTAAGCGCTTGGGAGGAGAAGCAATGATACAGGAGTGGCTTTATTTGGCTTGCGCCATAGCATTAGAGGTTGCCGGCACAACATCAATGAAGATGTCTGAGGGCTTTAGCAAGCTCATAGCTTCCGTGCTTATTTTTGTGTTTTATGCCGCATCTTTCGTGGCCCTGACATTTGCTCTGAAAAAAATTGATGTGAGCATTGCATACGCAGTTTGGTCCGGTGTTGGGACAGCTCTGATCACCATGATTGGGATATTTTATTTCAGAGAAACGGCTTCCATTGTTAAGCTGGCAAGCATCGCTCTAATCATTATTGGAGTGGTTGGTTTGAATCTCAGTGGTGGAGCAAATCATTGATGAGGCGACCTCAAACGGTGCCCATTACAAAATCCACCTTGTGCTCTGGCAAGGCAAAAGACTGCGGCAGATCGTTTTTGTCATTTCAGCCTTGCTATGCGGATACCAGGAAGATGATCTCTTTAGGCGCTTTAGGCTCTTAATCGGCGTTCCTTACAGGAGTAACAAAAAGAGCGACCTCCTGCTGAATTGTTTGTAATTTTTTCCAACTCGACTACTTGACCACTCAACTATTTAACGAGGTCTGGAATGAGGGGTCACATCAAGAGAATCTTGATCTTATTTTGCCTCGCGGCGGTCTTTGGCTTTTCAGCAGGAAACCGCTTAACCCAGGTATAGATCACGTAGGAAAGGAGGCCCCAAAATGCAAAAAACAAAAGAGTTTGATCAAACGCACGGTTTTTTTTCGGCAAAAAGGATCGATGATATCGCCATGCTCAGGTTCAATAAAAAATTCCTTTTTTCGGCGACTGATTTAAACGTCAAGGGGTCGCTTTTCGATTACCTTGAGCTTATTTCGAAAACCGATGAGATCAAAGTTGTTCTCATTATGGGCTCACCGCACAAGACAGGGTGCGAAGAGTATATTGAATTTTATCCTAAGGCATTTGAAATCAAATTTGGTCAATATGCCATAGAGAGACTATACAATGCCGTTAATCAGTTCATCTTAAAAATTGTGGACTTGAACAAGATACTTGTCCATGCCGACAGCGGGGAGGTGATTTCCCTATTCCTGAATGTGAGCCTTGCGTGCGACTACAGGATAGTGGCGGACAACACCGTCTTCAAGAATCCCTGCCTTGAGCTGGGACTGGTGCCAAAGGGTGGCGGGGTCTTTTTTCTCTCTAAGATGTTGGGAAGGAGCAAGGCATTAGAGGTCCTTTTATCTGAGGAAGATATCCCCGCGCAGGAGGCCATGAGACTTGGTATTGTGGACAAACTTGTAACCGCGGATGAACTTGAAAATGCAGCATTGGAAATAGCACAGGGATTTGCCCGGAAACCGGGCACTACTCTGGAAGAGGTCAAAAGGCTCTTGAGTTATTCCATGAAGGACCTGGCGGATTTCTTGCAACTCGAAAACGAGGTGCTCCTGAGGATTGTAACATCTCAAGAATTCCGAAAAAGGTTGCGGGAATGCCCGCATGACGGTCTCTGAGCAAGAAAGCCGTCTTCCAAAACCAGTACTGGACAACAAACAATAAGGGATTTCTATGGACATGGTGGCACGCAGCCAGGTGGCCAACACCCTTGCAGGCCAGATCGAGGAGTTCGCTGAACCGGGAGCGGTCCTTAATGGATCGATACATTCAAAGAATAGGAATTTTTTAGGGCAAGTTAGAGATTGTTTGGAGGGGATAGACGAGGAACTAAAAAGGAACCTCAGTTTTCGGGTATCTCTTCTTGAAGATATCGGCCATTATGCGATTTTAGGGCAAGGTAAAAGGTTCCGGCCGCTTCTTTTTGTCCTGTCCGCCCGTTTGTGCGGATACCAGGGGGACGATGTCTTCCGCCTTTCAACAATCTTTGAGTATATTCACGCTTCTTCTTTGATTCACGATGATGTCCTGGATCATGCTGAACTCAGAAGGAAGAAAGCCTCTGTAAATCGGGTGTGGGGAAATCGGACTGCCGTTTTAAGTGGTGATTTTTTCTTTTCAAAAGCCCTTTCTATAGCAATCGGTTCTAATAACTTGAAATTCCTGGATGCCCTGATTGAGGCCGGCACCAGGATGGTCCAGGGGCAAATCCTGGAATTACTTCACACATATGATTGGGAACTGAAGTTTCACCGTTTTTTGAAGTTTTTCGAACCGGGTCAACCGATTTTTTCTCGTTCAAGATGCAAATCACAAGTAGTTGGCATGTAATTTGAATTTCAATTATTATGCC
>JAFDAP010000002.1 GCA_019313765.1 Deltaproteobacteria bacterium
AAAGAGTTAGTGTCCAGAGGTTATTTCAACTTTTTTTAGGTTTTTTTTATATTTTTATCTGTATCAATTCCAGATGGGAATAAACACCCTATGGGATAACCGAATCTTTACGTGTACTTTTCCTTAAAGGTAATAATAAATAGATGTTAGCGTTATTCTGATTTCACCTTCAACTTGATAGATATCTTCGTTACTAAGAAATTACATATGGAGAAAGGAAATGATAAAAGAAGGGGATAGAAAAAAAATTGAAGAGATAATTGGTGGGATGCACTGCTCAAAAAATTTCAAGTGTGTAGAAAATGGATTTGAACGTCTATGTAAAGCAAAGGAATGTGGATTGGAAGATTATCTTGAATGTCTCGAATGGAATCTAATATTGCCTTGTTTATTTATGCTGAAAGTGGACAAAATAGTATTCTGTCAGTGTCCCCTTAGAGTGTATATTGCGAAGAAGATTAAGAAATAGGATAGACTAAAGGAAACAGAACTTTTTAATACTTCTATAAACGGCAATTCCATGGATTTTTCATGTTACGTTTGCCAGTCCTAACCAAATCCATTGCGTCGAAATTATAAACTACGATAAGGATCTTTGAAAATTCTTGTATTCAATGACCCTGCTATTAGCCAAAGCCTAACCTACCTTCTGGAACGCATTAATCCATCCAGAATGGTTCAATCCTGAAGATTCTTAGGAAGGTCCTAAAAAAGAAAAGCTGGCAAAGAATCGGCAAAGGATTCTTGCCAGCCTTGAGAGGCTAACTTGTTGAAATAATTCATCTTGATTGGTGGAGGCGGGGGGAGTCGAACCCCCGTCCGGAAATATTCCATTCAGGCTTCTACATACTTAGCCCGATGTTTAATGTTCGCCCCAAGGTTCGCAATCGGGCAAGGCTGCCAAGGGACTAACCTGTATCCTAATTCGCCTCACCGTCTCACAGGTTAAGCGGATCAGCTAGCCTGCTAATCGACGCCCTTTTCGGTACCGCAGGCAAAAACCAAAAGGACGCTAGCCTTTTATGCGGCTAGGGCATACGCATAATCGTCTGCGTTTACATATATCCCACCTGTTTTACGAGCAGATGGAACCTCGGTATGCAACCTGAACTTCAATTATCCCCGTCGAAACCGGATCGCCCCCAATAAAAGGTACGGGAAACATTTAATATAATAAACACATTTTTAGGTATTGTCAATATCGTATTCATTCACGGAGTATTTGAAATCCCAAATTCCAAGCACCAAATTCCAAATAAATCCCAATATCCAATGACCAAAACTGACTTGGTTCCCACCCGCCCTCCAGAGTATTACGGCAGACAGGCCGGGAGATATCGTTCGTTGAGCTTTGGCATAAGGATTCCCAAAACATGTTTGGAATTTTGAATTTCGGTCATTGAAATTTGTTTGTTATTTGGGATTTGTTATTTGGGTTTTTCACTAACTGCACTGTTCTGTGAACGTATACTCAATAATTACCCCACTTACTGGCCTCTTCCATATCCTTTTTCAGTTGCTTCTCTTTCAATGCCTTTCTTTTATCGTATTTTCGCTTACCTTTGGCCAATGCAATTTCTACCTTGACCCTGCCCCTTGTAAGATAGACCTTTGTGGGAATCAGGGTGTAGCCCTTTTGCTCGGTTTTTCCGATCAAACGTTTTATTTCCCTTTTGTTCAGCAGTAGCTTTCTGGGCCTTACAGGATCCAGACGCATATGGTGAGCGTATGCATAGGGGGTAATGTGCATGTTATAAAGAAAAACCTCTCCCCTTTTTACGCGGGCATAGCTGTCCGAAAGGCTGCCCCTCCCCTCTCTGAGCGACTTCACCTCAGGACCCAAAAGCACTAACCCTGCCTCTAATACCTCATCAATAAAATAGTTATGGCGTGCCTTTCGATTCTGGCATATTATCTTCTCGCCCATGAACATCCAACCTCAATTGACGCTTTACGATTTCGAAAAGGACTCCAATCGTCAATTTCAAACAATCAATATTCCATTCTTTCACGCATCCAGATAGCTTTTCACCTCTAACTCCGGGATCAGGGTCTCCATTCGCTTAGAGAGATACGCCCGCACCTCCTTGGCCGTATTCAGCCGAATAACATTCTCAAAATCAGCACGGGCCTCTTCCATGGAAAGGGCTCGTATAATCATCTTGATAAGGGGCATGGCCCTTGCGTTCATACTGAGTTCATCAATGCCCAGACCCAACAGTGTAGGCACGCAAAGCGGGTCTCCGGCCATTTGCCCGCAAAGGGACACTCCTATTCCGGCATCCCTGGCCGCGTTGACTACTGTTTGGATCATTCTGAGAATGGCCGGGTGAAAGGGCTGGTACATGTAGGCTACATGCTCATTGATCCTGTCGATGCCAAGGGCATACTGGATAAGATCGTTGGTACCGATACTGAAGAAATCCACATGCCGGGCCAGGACGTCGGCCATGGTGACCGCAGACGGGATCTCGATCATGATTCCCATCTTAATATTCGGGTCATATTCGATTTTTTCGCGCTCCAGTTCACCCATAACCTGGCCCACGATTTCTTTGGTATCCAGAACCTCCTGTAAGCCTGAAATCATGGGAAACATAAGCCTAACATTGCCGTAGGCGCTCGCCCTCAAAATTGCGCGCAACTGGCTTTTAAATATCTCCGGTTCTTTGAGGCAAAACCTGATGGCTCTCAGGCCGAGTGCAGGGTTCATCTCCGGTGCAATATCAAGGGCTGATGCAAACTTGTCGCCTCCTAAATCCAGGCTCCTAATAGTCACAGGCCCGGGAAAAATGATTTCGGCCACCTCCCTGTAATCCTCAAATAGCTCTTCCTCACCGGGAAGCCCTTTGCTTCTGAGGTAAAGAAATTCGGTCCTGTAAAGACCGATACCTTCCCCGCCGAGGTCTCTGACCGCGGCCACTTCTTCTAAGAATTCCATGTTGGCCTTTATTGATATTTTGTGCCCGTCAAGGGTCAGGGCCGGAAGGTGGCTTGTCCTGGCAATGCTTGATTTATATGCTTCATGCTCAATCTGCTTTTCCTGGTAATGAATAATGGCACTGTCGTCGGGATTGATGATCACATCACCTGTGCTTCCATCAATGATCAAAAGGTCCCCGTCCTTTACCAGGTCCGTAACCGTTTCCAGGCCCACAACCGCCGGGATCTCTAATGCCTGTGACATAATGGCCGTATGAGAGGTGGGGCCCCCCACATCGGTGATGAAGCCCATGACCCTGGCGATATTCAGCTCCGTGGTGTCTGCTGGTGATAAGTCATGGGCCACAATAATCACTCGCTCTTTTATTGCCCCTAAACTCTCCTGTGTCTCTCCGGAAAGATTTCGAAGTATTCTCTCCGTAACGTTCTCCACGTCGCCTATGCGGTTGCTGATGTATTCATCATCTATCTGGGCAAAGATGTTTCTGATCTCTTCGAACGATTTCTTTAGCGCCCATTCGGCATTAATCTTCTCTTTCAGAATCCTTTGAACGGTGGAATCATTAAGCATGCTGTCTTTAAGGATCATTAGATGGCTGTCTAAAATAAAGGCATGCTCTTGAACCTGCTCCGGCATCCGGTCCTTCAGTGTGGTCAGTTGCTGCTCCGTGGCATCAAGGGCCTCCCTGAAGCGCTCAACCTCCTTGTTGATGTGGTCATCGTTAATTAGGTACTGGTACAGGATCTTGACCCTTGACCTGTCAACCAGATGGGCCTTGCCTATAATAATGCCCGGGGAGACGGCAATCCCTTTCAAACTCTTTTCTGCCAGTACAGGATTGTCTGTCATTTGCCTTCACCGAATTTCTGCTCAAAGAGTTCGCCCAGTTTTTCCATGAAACCTTCCGAATCCTTTCCCACAATCCTCGCCTGTATCTCCGTACCTTTTGGACATGACAGTGTAAGGATGGACAGGATGCTGGAGCCATCCACCTCCTGGTCATCCTTTTGTAGAAACAGCCGGGACTCATGCTGATTGGCCAGTGCTACGATTTTGCCTGCAGCCCGTGCGTGCAACCCTAAATTATTCCTGATCTTGAGTTTCTTGACCAACTCCCTCCACCTCAAATCTTCACGGGACCTTTTCTTGGCAAGGCATTCTTTATACACCTGCCTGTAAGCCACATCCTCTTCACGGGAAATGAGATCGGCAATATCCTTAACACCCATCTTGTCATCGGACAGTAGTTCCTTTATCCTTTCACGTACCTCTTCGCTCAATGCCCGGGGTTCTTCTTCCTTGTTCCCGGCCACCACCAATGTAAATTCACCCTTTATTCTGTCCGGTGTAAGACCGGTCAAAATAGAGCTTGCCGCCCCCCGCCTAACCTCCTCAAAAACCTTCGTCATCTCCTTAAGCATCACCATTTGACGATCGCCCAATATCTCTTTTAGATCTGTCAGCATGGCCTTGATGCGGTGCGGGGCCTCAAAAAAAACCATGGTCCTGCGTTCGGGAACCAATCGTCTAAGGGCCTTCTTTCTCTTGCCGGATTTGTTTGGCAAAAACCCGCAAAATACAAATTCCCCTGTTGGCATGCCTGAGACCGAAAGCGCCGCAATCACGGCAGACGGTCCCGGAATGGGTACAACTTTTATATTATCATTTGCCGCCCGGCTGATCAAATAGGCGCCCGGATCCGATATACCGGGGGTACCGGCATCGGTCACAACGGCAACATCACGCCCGGACGTCAATCGCTGAATAAGCTCGTTCGCTTTGACTTTCTGGTTGTGCTGGTTATAACTGGTAAGCCTCGTCTTTATGCCATAATGCTCTAAAAGCCCTCTGGTATGGGCCACTTTCTCGGCAGCAATCACGTCCACGCTTTTAAGGACGCTCAGTGCCCTTAGTGTAATATCTTCGAGGTTCCCGATGGGAGTTGAGGTCACGTACAGGGTCCCGGATTTCGGATCTTGGGTTTCGGATTTCGGGTTTCGAATTTCAGGACTATCTTTCTTTGAGTCTTTCATCGCGGCAATCCCAAATCCCTGGCCCTATCAGTAGGCCGATTCAAAGGCGTTCCGGATTACTTCAACCTGCTGGTCGCCCCCTGCCAGGCTGACGGCCACCACATCAAACCTCGCCCTGACCTCGTTCAGCTTATTAGACTTCATGTAAAAGAGGGCGACCTTGGAAAGTTGCCGCCTCTTTTTATCATTCACAGCCTCTTTTGCATAGGCTAAGGACCTGCCCTTTCTGGTCTTTACCTCTATGAAGACCAGTGTATCGCCGTCTATCGCAATCAGATCAACCTCTCCCAAAGGGCAGCGATAGTTACGAATGATCCTCTTATACCCGAGGCCCTTGATCTTCTTGAACGCAAGATCTTCGCCAAATTTCCCTAAAGAAAGTCTTTCCTCAGTCAAATCAAGCAACCCTTTTAAAGGTAAAACGGTGAATCGGACAAGCGCCATACTGCCTTAATGCAGCTAAATGCTCACGCGTTCCATATCCTTTGTTCCTGTCAAAGCCATAGACCGGGTACATGTCATGATAGGAACGCATGATCCTGTCCCTGTACACCTTGGCCAAAACAGAGGCAGCCGAAATACTCCGGCTGATCTGATCTCCCTTTTTCAGGCACCTCTGGGCAAGGGGCATGGGAATCGTCTGGATACCGTCAACGAGAAGGAACCCCGGTTGTGGGTCTAAGGTCAGGACCGCCCTTTTCATGGCCTCAAGAGATGCCTTCAAGATGTTGAATTCATCAATATATTTGTTGGAGACAACCCCTATGCCGGTGGCAAGGGCCTGGCGCTGGATAACCGGAAAAGCATCATCCCGGGCCTTTGAGGTCATTTTTTTTGAATCCCGGACTCCCGCCAGTTCAGTACCCCGGGGTATAATAACTGCGGCCGCCACAACCGGACCGGCTAACGGACCTCGACCCGCCTCATCAACCCCGCCAATCAATGAGTACCCGGCCTTACGGGCCAGGCCTTCATAATAAAAGAGATCGCTTGTGGAGGAATTGATGGTCCCAGGAAAAAGGGGTAGGTTTTTGGGTGGAAACACTAAGTTTTTTGCTTTTTTTATGCTAATTGTGCGGACCCTGTTAGCCAGATTAACTTAAAAAACGCAACGAACGCTACTACCTTCTTTCCTTTATTCTGGCGGCCTTTCCCCTCAGTTTTCTAAGATAATAGAGTCGTGACCGCCTTACCTTACCCCTGGTGAGCACCTCTATTTTATCAACAAACGGGGCGTGAAGAGGAAAAATCCTTTCAACGCCAATGCCATAAGAGACCTTTCTGACCGTAAATGTGGCACCGGTATTCCCTTTTCGCTTCCGGATGACAACCCCCTGAAATATCTGAATCCGCTCTTTCTCACCCTCTCTTATCTTGGCATGGACTTTAACCGTGTCTCCCGCTCGGAAATCGGGGATATCCCCACGCATCTGCTCTTTTTCAATTACCTCTATTATATTCATGTCTTCCTCCTGAATTGACCCTAAGACAATAATTTTCGATTACTTCTGAGTCCAGTTTACAGCGAGATATTCTTGCATTATTTTCGAGAAACTTGATACTTGAAACTTGAAACTCGATAGCCCAAGAAACCTTCAATTCATCAATACAAATCCCAGTTTCAAGTTTCAAGTATCACATCAATATCTTCCCACCAGACGGTCCAGAATAATGGCGGCCGCGGTTCTGACAGAAAGATGATTGTATTCACTTCTCCCTGAAATGGGCTCTAAGACGTGGTCGGTCATAGTCATAAACGTCTTATCCAGCCCCCAGGCCGTACCAAACAGTAGAATAACCGACTGTTCCTGTTTAATTATGGCCCTTGCCCCCTCAAAAGAGATGGATCGATTTTCCTGCCTTGATGCGTCCGTTGCAATCAGCAAAGGGGCTTCTCCCTCTGTTTCTGCCACAGCATCAACGGCCCGCTCCAGGGATGGCACAACTGCCACGAGTTTAATGGCCTCTTTTCTATGCCGGTTATACTTAGAACCATAACCCCTGGTCCAGTGCTTTATAACCCGTTCCGCTAACTCCTGCTGGTCATCAAGCGGCGTAATAACAAAAAACTTCTTTACATCATAGGTCCTGGCCAATCTGGCAATATCGTGAAGATCCAAAGTGGTTATGGCCGAGGCAATTTTCTCGTTGTTTTTATTGTATACGGGGTAATGAACAAGCCCGATGTAGAGACGCATCTCAAAACCTGGCGAGGTTCCGCTCTTTTTTCAATGTGGCCAAAATCTCCTCATCCTCGGGGGTCAACCCGGCCTTTTCGAGCAGGTCTGGCCTCTTTTCAAGGGTCCTTTTCAAGGACTCCGTCCTTCGCCACACGCGGATCCTTTCGTGATCTCCCGATAACAGAACCGGAGGTACCTCATTTTCCCGAAAGACCCTCGGCCTTGTAAACTGTGGATATTCTAAGAGGCCTCCCTCAAAAGAATCTTCAAGATTCGATGTCTCCCCACCTAAGACACCCGGGATCAGGCGGCTTACGGCATCCATGATAACCATGGCGCCTAATTCTCCGCCGCTCAGTACGTAATCGCCAAGGGATATCTCCCTGTCAACACAGGTCAATCTGATTCTCTCATCCACCCCCTCATAACGGCCGCAGACCAAAATCAGTTGGTCCCATTCTGCAAGTTCCCATGCCATGGCCTGGTCAAAGGTTTCGCCCTGCGGGCTGAGAAGGATCACGAGACTGCGGCCCTTTACCCTTTCAACGGATTCGAGGGATCGGTAAATAGGGCCGGGCTTCATGACCATCCCGTCTCCGCCCCCGTAAGGCCGGTCATCGGTGGTCTTGTGAACACCCTTTGCAAAATCGCGGATATTGACAAGCCTGATATCCACGATCTCCCGTTTTACCGCCCGCCCCAGTATCCCTTCTCTCAGGTAGGCGGAAAATATCTCCGAAAATATGGTAAGGACATCAAACCTCATTCAAATCCAGCAATCCCTCCATAGCCGAAATGATCATCTTCTCATTTTCAAGGTCAATCTCTTTGACTACCTCATGTGTGGCAGGGATGAAGATCTCCTTGTCCCCTTCCCGGACCACATAGATGTCATTGGACCCTGCGGAAATAATATGCGAAACACTGCCTAAATAATCACCGATATCCAGGTAAACCTTAATGCCCAGAAGCTCATACCAGAAACATTCGCCCTCTTCACGAACAAGGGTATCTTTGTTTATAAGAATCTCGGCTCCCTTGAACTCTTCGGCCTCCTCCTTGGAGGCCAGATTCTTCAACCGCATCAAAAAAGCATTTTTGTGGGCATTAACAGAGGTCACCCTGAATTCGTGGATTTCGCCTGAAACGGGTCTAAGAAAAACAGTCCCCGCATCTAAGAAAGAGACCTCCGACCTGGCATAAGAGCTGATCTTGAGAAGACCCCCTTTACCATGTGGTCGAATGACCTTCCCCACAAGAAGCAAGCTATCGGACAAAATCTGGTTCAATTCTGACAACCTCTTAAAAAACTCGCTCCGCTCCTTTTTGTTCGGCCCTGGAGGGCGTCCCCCTGGCCCTCGGGGGCAACCTTGAACTCCCGCCACGCGGTCTTGATGGACGCTTTACAAATCCATCAAAATTATTCAATAATCTCCAAAACGGAACGTTTTTTTATCTTTGTGGAGGCTGCGCTTAAAATTGTTCTCATAGCCCGTGCTGTGCGGCCCTGCTTGCCGATGACCTTTCCCAGATCTTCCTTGGCCACTTTTAACTCGATAACAGAGGTCTGCTCTCCCACTATCTCCGTGACACCCACTTCCTCCGGCTTATCCACTAGTGCCTTCGCAATATACGCAATCAGGTCCTTCATCTCGAATCACCTCCATGCCTGGGGCTCAACGCCACGTCATCTCAATTTGCTTATGGATGAGACGGGGACAATCCCTGCTTTTTTAAAAGCGCCCCGGCAGTTTCCGATAAAAGCGCACCTTGTTCGATCCAGTATTTGACCTTATCCTCATGAATCTTGAGGACCGCCGGATCTTTCATTGGGTCATAATAACCCAGTATCTCCAAAAACTTCCCATCGCGCGGTGCTTCAGAATTAGCCGCGACCAATCGATAAAACGGTTTCTTCTTAGTCCCCATCCGTGCCAACCTAATTCTCACTGCCATTTTCCTTTACCACCCCCTTAATGATAAGTATCTTAATTTGTATCCGTTCCCGGGGTTCAAGTGTCGCGTGTACGCCTGACCCCCTTAGCCGTCTGTCGTCT
The DNA here is from genome assembly GCA_019313765.1 of Deltaproteobacteria bacterium. Classification (GTDB taxonomy): domain Bacteria; phylum Desulfobacterota; class DSM-4660; order Desulfatiglandales; family Desulfatiglandaceae; genus JAIOSR01. The sequence continues at coordinate 9,215 of JAFDAP010000002.1, forward strand.
ATCGGTTGAGCGGCTCGTTTCACCTGTCGTCTATCGGTTGAGTTGTTTTTGGAGCCGCACAACGTATAACGATAACCGTAACGAGTAGCGCAACCGCAACCGCAACCGTTCATCCGAGCCTTGAGCCTCGTGAACAGTTACCTTAATTTTTTTCAGCAATTCCAATTATGAAAAAATCATTAGCCGAGAAAGGACCCCATGTTGAACTGGCCTTTCTTTACAAAACGTTCCATCATCTTTTTCGTTTGCGTGAAATTTTTCAGAAGACGATTTACATCCTGTACGGTGGTCCCGCTACCCCTTGCGATCCTCCGTCTTCGGCTCCCGTTTATGACTTTATAGCTTCGTCGCTCCTCCCTGGTCATGGAATTGATGATGGCCTCCACCAGAACCAGTTCCCTTTCGTCCGGTTTCAACTGCTTCAGTTTCTTGACCTGCCCCATTCCCGGCAGCATGCCCAGGATCTGTTCAAGGGAGCCGAGCTTTTTCATCTGCCTTAACTGGGCCTGAAAATCCTCCAGATCAAACTGGTGTTTCTTGAGTTTTTTCTGTAATTGCAGGGCCTCTTTTTCATCGAACTCTCCCTGGGCCTTTTCAATCAGAGTCAGCACATCTCCCATGCCCAGGATCTGAGAGGCCATCCTGTCCGGGTGAAAGGGCTCTATGGCGTCTACCTTCTCACCCACACCAATAAACTTGATGGGTTTGTTGGTCACTGCCTTTATGGACAGTGCCGCGCCACCTCTGGCATCACCTTCCATCTTGGAAAGAATGACGCCGGTAATATTCAGGCTTTCATCAAAATGCTTTGCCACATTGACCGCATCCTGCCCGGTCATGGCATCGGCCACTAAAAGGATCTCAATGGGATTGGTCTTTTGCTTGATCCTCACCAGCTCCGACATCAGGGCTTCATCAATGTGAAGACGGCCGGCCGTATCGAAAATCAAGACATCCGCGCCTTCTTTCCCTGCCTTTGATATTGCATCCAGGCAAATGTCTTCCGGCTTTTGTGCCTGATCAGATGGATACACGGGCAAATCAATCTGTGCTGCCAATTTCTTTAGCTGATCAATGGCGGCCGGCCTGTAAATATCCGCCGGTACAAGATATGGGTGCCTTCCCTGTTTTCGAAGGAACCTTGCCAGCTTGGCCGCCGTCGTGGTCTTGCCCGAACCCTGAAGCCCGACAAGCATCAGCAAGTGAGGCGTCCTCCCTGTTAATTGAAGGCCCTGTTTTTCCTCACCCATTAGGATCGTCAGCTCTTCATTGACGATCTTTATGAGCTGCTGGCCCGGAGTCAGGCTCTCTAAGACTTCCTGTCCAACAGCACGCCGGCGGATGTCATCCACCAGCTTTTTTACCACTTTATAGTTGACATCCGCCTCCAAGAGGGCTAAACGCACCTCTTTTAAGGCATCCTGAATATTCGCTTCGCTTAATCTGCCCCGCCCTGTTAACTTCTTGAAAACACCGTTTAGTTTGTCGGTTAAGCTTTCAAACATGTAGATGGCCCTTTTATACTGCAATCGTATAATTTAGTTTACTAACTTGTATTCTGTCAATAAAAAACGAAGCGCTCCCAAAAAACCCAAGCATTTCTCTGCATATTTATGAATTTTACCACATTTACATGCCTTTGCCATTAAAATATTATTCTTGCAGATTAATTCGCTGATTTTGATGTTGCCAATAAAGAACATAAAATCTAATGTAACTCTTTGTCAGGTTCACATAGGAGGCTGTCCGAGAACCCACCGTGGTGCTGGCGGGCAGGTCTGGACCTGAGAACGCCTGCATGATATGTATAGCTTTTAAGATAATGTTTTTGGGGTAACTGAACCGATTTTTTTAGGAAATCCTTTTTTTGTATTTCGATTTTTGTCAAACGGTTGCGGTTGCGCAACTCGTATTGTAATTCGTAAGGCGGTTATGGGTATTTTTGAACGCACCCTACCGACGATATACTAAACGAGCTGCTCAACCGAAAAACGTATAACGAATAACAAAAATAACAACCCCAAAATCTTTATCTTGAGTACTATATATAAGGACAAAACAGGACGTTGAACGAAAAACCAAAGAATAGCAAAGGCATTATCTATCCTGTTAAAGGCAAGCGGGATCCCCGGATATGTCCGGATGCCTTGATGGTGATGATCCCTTCAGAACTCAAGTATCTGGTTAGCAAGGCCAATGCCCAAAAGATCCCATTCCGTGACATGAGTCTGTACAATTTGTACCAGACAAGCGAGGAAACCGGTTCCCGTATAACGCTTTCCGGCCCCTTCTTAGGAGCACCCCATGCTACCATTGCCATGGAAAAACTGATCGTGCTTGGCGCAAAAAGGATCTGGGTGTTGGGTTGGTGCGGATCTTTGCAACATGATTTGCGCACAGGACATGTGGTAATTCCCACGAGTGCCGTATCAGAAGAGGGGACATCCGCGCATTATCCTATTCCTGACCGGGCGCTTGAATCGAATGCAAAACTCAACAGCATGCTGGAACAGGCACTTAAAAAACAGGGCACCCCCTTTTCCATGGGACCGGTATGGACCACGGACGCGGTCTACAGGGAAACCCCGGACAAGGTAAGGGCCTATCAGGATCAAGGCATTCTGGCCGTGGAAATGGAAATATCGGCCCTCATGACCGTGGCCATCTACCGGTCGGTCTCAATGGCAGGGTTGCTCGTGGTCTCGGATGAACTCTTTGATCTCAAATGGAGGCCGGGCTTTTCCGATCCCTTGTTGAAAAAGAATTCGCGAGCGGCCGGACAGGTGCTTTTGCGAGTTGCAAGCTCCTAAACTCATAATCTTTCACGGAAAGTTTGAAATCCCAAATTACAAGCACCAAATTACAAATAAATCTCAAATTCCAATATTCAATGACCAAAACCGGATTAAACAACGAACGTCCAACATCGAACTCCGAACTCCCAACGTCGAACTAAAGTAAGCCCTCGGCGTTTCAATTTTATTAAAAAAGCGGAGCGAAACGACACTCACATTCGTCGTTCATCTTTTTCCTGTTTGGAATTTTGAATTTCGGTAATTGGAATTTGTTTGTTATTTGGGATTTGCTATTTGTGATTTCCACCAAATCAACAACTACTCCGTGAATAGATTCCCAAACTCTAAAGGACAATGCCAAAAAATGGAAGAAATTATTAAGCAAATTGAAGAACTAAGAGAAAAGATTCGGTATCACAACCACCGCTATTATTCCATGGATGACCCGGAGATCTCAGATGCCGACTATGACCGGCTTTTTAGGCATCTGCTGGATCTGGAACGGCAATACCCGGAACTGATCACGCCTGACTCTCCCACCCAGCGCGTCGGGGCAAAACCCCGGGAGACCTTTTCCGAGGTCAAACACGGCCAGCCCATGCTCAGCCTGGAAAACGGTTTTCAGGACGAGGATATCCTCGCTTTTGACGCCAGGATCAGGAGATTCCTGGGCGATGACTCATATTTTGATTATACTGTTGAGCCCAAGATAGACGGTCTTGCAGTGGAACTGGTCTTTGAAAAGGGGAAGCTCACGGTGGCCTCAACAAGGGGAGATGCGTATGTGGGAGAAAACATCACCCCGAATATCAAGACTATCCTCACAATCCCGTTAACCCTCACCCAGAGGAACAGGGAGCGACCCGTACCCGACCTCCTGGAGGTGAGGGGCGAAGTCTACATGGAGTCAGAAGCGTTTAACAAATTAAACAGGACAAGGGCCGAAAAAGACCTGCCTGTCTTTGCCAACCCCAGAAATGCCGCGGCAGGTTCCTTAAGGCAGCTTGATTTCAGGGTTACCCTAAAGAGACCTTTGAACATATTCTGTTACGGAATTGGCAGGATCAGCACGCCGGAGTTTTCAACACAGCACGAATTAATGATGGCCCTTAACGAGTGGGGCCTTCGAATAAATATCCCGCACATCAAGGTATGCAAGGATATTAATGCGGTCATAGGTCAATGCCACCATCTTGAGGAAACAAGGTCCCAATTCTTTTATGAAATCGACGGCGCCGTTATCAAGGTAAACCGGATCGACATCCAGAAAAGGTTAGGTGAAAAAACCAGAAGTCCCAGGTGGGCGCTTGCATATAAGTTCAAACCTTCACAGGAGACTACCAGGATAATAAAAATTGATGTCCAGGTGGGACGAACCGGGGCCCTGACCCCCGTGGCCCACCTTGAACCGGTTGAAATCGGAGGTGTCCTGGTAAAACGGGCCACCCTTCATAACCAGGAGGAAATCAACAAAAAGGACATTCGGGAGCTTGATACGGTCATTGTCCAGAGAGCAGGAGATGTCATTCCAGAGGTGGTGAAGGTCATTGAATCAAAGCGGACCGGTCAGGAAAAAAACTTCACCCTGCCCGACCAATGCCCGGCATGCGGTACGGCAGTGGTGAAGAAAGAAGGTGAGGTGGTCTTAAGATGTCCAAACCCCGACTGCCCTGCCCAAATCATGGCTTCCCTAAAGCATTTTGTTTCCAAAGGGGGAATGAACATTGACGGGCTCGGGGAAAAAATCATTGCCCAGTTGCTAAATAAAGGCATGATACGGGATGAATCAGACCTGTACCGACTTAGGCACGAAGACCTTATGAAACTTGACAAAATAGAGGAAAAATCGGCAGACAACCTCATCCGGGCCATAGAAGACAGCAAGAAGACTGCCTTGGCCAAGTTCATCTTCGCCCTTGGCATCCGGCATGTTGGGGAGCATATTGCCCGGCTCCTTGCAGATCATTTTGAAAGATTCGACATGATTCAGAATGCCTCAAGGGAGGAGCTGGTGTATCGGAAGGGCAAAAGAGGTGAGGATGATTCGGGCATCAAGGGCATAGGTGAGGAAATTGCCGGGAGTATTGTTTCCTATTTTGAAGACGAATCCAAGATACAAAACATCAGGCGCCTGCTTGGGAGCGGAATCCAATGGGAAGAGGTGTCGCCTGTCGTGCCTCCATCCCCCATCTCCGGAAAGACCTTTGTTCTTACCGGTTCGCTTAATTCCATGAAACGCGCGCAGGCCAAGGAACAAATCATCGGGAAAGGGGGCAGGATCAGCTCATCAATAAGCGGCAGCACAGACTACCTGATTGTGGGAGAGGCCCCCGGTTCAAAGCTCAAAAAGGCCGAGGATTTAGGTGTCTCCATCCTTGATGAGGATGAATTCTTAAGAATTTTACGCGTTAACAATTTAGGCTTTTGAAAATACACAGGCCCAGGCGGGTAATGACGAAGGCCTCCCGCCAGTCACTTAAGAAAAAACATCATTACCCGTTCAAGTTATTAGCGTTCATTTTCAAAGCTCTAAAGCGATACTTTGGGAGAAGGTCATGGATAACATCAGAGTCCGTCTTTTCATAGAAGGCCGGGTCCAGGGAGTATGGTTCAGGGACTCCACCCGCAGTGAAGCACTGGCCCTGGGTGTTTCCGGTTGGGTCAGAAACCGGCGGGACGGCTCGGTCGAGGCCATTGCGGAAGGGCCGGAAGATCAGGTGAACAAACTGCTTTCCTGGTGCCACCAGGGCCCGCCCCACGCAAAGGTATTGCGGGTCCACGAAACCCGAGAAGAATGGAAAGGCGAATTTGACTCCTTTGATATTGTATTCTAATGGCAGGCTTTTGGCTTTTAATTGTCGAATGTTTTGAGAAGATCTTTGGGTTCATCCGGTTAATGAGTACCGCGAAACTGTTCAGATATGAAGTTGGCAGTTGGGAAGGGTGAAGCAGTCTTTTTTTCGCTTCCGAGCTTCTCGGCCTGGTGATTTCAGCAGTCACTACGAAAAGACCGCTTCAACCTTCAACCTCGCAATCATGTGTTATCTTGAGGCGTACTCATTAACCGGATGAACCGATCTTTGACGCAAATCACTGTCCAAAACCGAAACCCATTTTGGTCAACAATGAAAACAAATATTTCTTTACAAAACGTTGTCTTAACAATTATAGAGTATTACAAAACATTTCATTTTAAAATTCAGTCATTGGTATCTAAGAACTCAAATTACAGAAAGGCACACAAAATGCGCAGACAACATTTTCCGGGCCTGTTTTTTTTAGTCTCAGCCATTATTCTTTTCGCAGTACCCGGCTGCAGCACTACAAAATCCATTATTGAAACGATATCTCCAAAGGCCGTGGCAGAAAAGATACTGACGAAAAAGTCCGACCTCAAAAAGCGGGTAATGGTTCTCCCCCTAATGGACGAGGCGCGTCTCGGATCGGGAAGGGCCGCGGAAACCACTGCAAGCCTTATCAAGCTTTTAAGGAAATCCCGCTATCTTTTGGTCTACCAGGCCCCTGAAAGCGTGCCCCTGCCAAAGGAGGGCAAACGAATCAAATTGGGCATTTTGGCCAACCCGGAACTCATTAAAAGGGCAGAAGATCTTGACATGAATGCCCTCATTAGCGGGACCATTAATCCAATTGAGATCACTAATAAAAAGACCGCTTTTTGGACCTGGCCTTTCCGTAAGTCCCTGAAACGCTATGAGGTATCTGTTATTGTAGTTGTGGCAGACGTCCAGCACGGGACAATCTATATGATCAACCGCGAATCCGTGGAAATAACTTTCCGTGAGGACAAATTGAAAGACCAGGATCAGGGACAAATTATTGATAGGGTATTAAAAGAGGCCATGCCCCGTATCCTGAAACGCCAGCGTAAGGCCGTTACTAAGGGACTGGCTAAGGAACCATGGTCCGGCAGGATACTGTCCGTTGAAAACAACACCATGATGATTAACGCGGGCACCGAGGTAGGTGTTAAGTCGGGTCAGGAGTTTACCGTCTTTGCCCAGGGAGAGACAATCCCCTGTAAGGATGGTAAATCGCTTAAGATCTTAGGAAAAAAGGTGGGGAAAATAAAGGCGACCTCAATCATGGAAAGGCATTCCTTAGCCGTACCCGTGGGTGAAGGGGCGTTTTCGGAGGGACAGGTTGTAAGGGACCGCTAAAGATTGTTGATCGACGATTGTTGATTGACGATTGAAAACCCGAATTAAGAATCCCGTATCCGTTCACAAGTAGTTGTTTAGTTAGAGGAAATCCCAAATAACAATCAACAATCGCCAATCATCAATGCCCTTGGTCCAACATTTCCCTAGCATGGGCCAAAGCACGCGGGGTAATTTCCCGGCCACCCAAAAGTCGAGCGATCTCCTGGACCCTTTCCTCTGCCGCTAATTTAGAAATAGTGGTATGAGTCCGGCCGCCTGAAACCTCTTTGCTCACTAAGAAGTGGACCTGCCCCTGGGTGGCGATCTGGGGCAAGTGGGTAATGCACAATAACTGATGATATTCGGCCAAGGACAGAAGCTTTTCTCCTACCACCTCAGCGGTAGCGCCACTGATGCCCGAATCAACCTCGTCAAAGATAATGGTCTCCACAGAGGCGGTTCGCGCTAATATCGTTTTTACGGCCAACATAATCCTTGAGAGTTCTCCACCTGAGGCAATCTTAGACAGGGGCCTCAATTCCTCGCCCACGTTGGGCGACATCATGAATTCCACACGATCGAAACCATCCGCCCCCACGTGCTCGATACCCTCTCCCGCCGGCTCTCCGGGGCCGTCCCCGTCGCGGTCAATCCTTACTTGAAACCGGGTCTTTTCCATGTGAAGCAGGTGGAGTTCCTTTTCCACGGCCTTTTCCAATTCTCCGGCAGCCTTTTTCCTTTTTTTGGAAAGCCCCCTTGCCCTGTCTAAAGCCTCCGCTTCCAGGGCCCGGCGCTCTTCTATCAATTGATCCAGTTTTTCCTTTTTTTCGTCTAAATTGTACATCATTGAAGCCAGCTTATCCCTGAAAAGGAATACATCTTCCAGGGTGGGGCCGTACTTTCTCTTGAGCCTGTTTAACAGTTCAAGCCTCTCCGCCACCTCTTCAAGCCTTAAAGGATCCATGTGTATGGTTTTCTGAAAATCCCTGAGCATAAAAGAGGCATCTTCCAGCCTCACTTCAATTTCGGCTAAGCTGTCCCTGATCGAACCGAGTGCCGGGGCTATCTCAGCACCCTTCTCTAATCTTTTTATGCACCGGGACATGGATGAGAGCGCTGAGTCATGTCTCTCATAAAGGGACTGATACCCTTCCGTAACGATCTCTAACAACTCCTCCGCGTGCTGAAGGCGTCTTTTTTCTTCGGATAAGGCTGTGTCTTCGCCGGGCGCTATTTCGGCCCTTTCTATTTCCTGAATCTGGAATACGGTCAGGTCCTGTTTCTCCGCCGTCACGCTGATCGCCTTTTCCAGCTTGCGAACCTCTTTCTCTAATGACTGGTACCTGCCGAATACCTCTTCCAGTTTATGCCGCTCATTTGAAAGCCCGCCGAAATCATCTAATACATAGAGATGATTGTCCGGTTTCAATAGGAGTTGATTCTCATACTGTCCGGAAATGCTGATCAGCACGGCGCCCAAACGGGATAATATTTGCAGGGTGGCCATGGACCCATTAATAAATATCCTGTTCCGGCCTTCACGAAAAATAGTCCGTTTGATCACCAGGTCCCCGTCAAAGGGAACCCCTAATCCGGATAACATTTCTTTTAAAAAAAGATTTTCAGGAAAGGTAAAAAGGGCCTCGACCTTGGCCTCTTTGCACCCGCTACGGATGAGATCCGCGGACGCCCTTCCGCCCAAGATCAAATTCATGGCATTGATGATTATTGATTTTCCCGCGCCGGTCTCCCCGGAGAGGATGTTGAGCCCGGGGCCGAGTGTGATCTCAAGATGTTTGATAATGGCAAAATTGGAGATGCTCAGTTGGATAAGCATGACGTAACCCTTCTCAAATCTGCTCCCACGTAACCCTCAGGACCTCCTGGTAGGTGGTAGTTCCTTCTAAGAGCTTTTTAATGGCATTTTCCCGAAGGGTGATCATGCCCTCTTTCGTGGCCTGGGTACGCAGGGCTATAAGGTCAGACTCAGGGGTCGTGATCTTTTTCATGCCCTCCGTAAACGGGATCACCTCATAGATCCCGGTCCTCCCGGAGTAACCTGTGCCCCGGCACTTGAGGCACCCCTTTCCCCGGGAGAGCTTTAGCTTCCCTTTTCTGCCTAAGTCCAGGCCCAACGAGGCCAATTCCTGACTCTCCATTTCAAATGTTTCCTTGCAATTGGTGCAGATCTTCCGTACCAGACGCTGGCCTAACACGCCGATCAGCGTGGCCCGGATCAAAAATGCCGGTACACCCAAATCGATGAGCCGGGTAACCGCCGAAGGGGCATCATTGGTATGAAGGGTGGAAATGACCAAATGGCCGGTCAATGCCGCCTGGACGGCATTTTCAGCTGTTTCAAGGTCCCTCATCTCGCCGATCATAATAATATCCGGGTCCTGCCTGAGGATGTTCCTCAAGATCGATGCAAAGGTGATGCCCACCTGCGGTTGCACCCCGATCTGGTTGAAATCTTCGTGGATCATCTCGATGGGCTCTTCAACGGTCGTAATATTGATCTCGGGCGTTGAGAGATCCTTAAGCGTTGAATAAAGGGTCGTGGACTTCCCGCTCCCCGTGGGCCCGCAGACCAAAACAATCCCGTGCGGCATGTTGATGAACTGCTGGTAGCGGATCAGGTCCCCGGGAGTGAACCCTAATCTGTCATAGTCCTGGAAAAGGATATCCGGATCCATGATCCGCAGGACGACCTTTTCCCCGAATGCCACGGGAACAGAGGACACCCGTATCTCCGCCTCCACGCCTCCCTTGTCCATCTTAATCCTTCCGTCCTGAGGCCGTCTCTTTTCGGCCATGTCCAAGCGGGCTATGGTCTTTATGCGACTCAGGATCGCGGAGTGCACATTCTTGGGGAGACTGTAAACCGTGTGTAAAGCGCCGTCGATCCGCATCCTTACCAGGCTCACCTCCCGTTTTGGCTCGATGTGGACATCGCTTGCCTTTTGATCAAAGGCATAGCCTAAGATATGATTAACTGCATTTACGATGTGCTGGTCATCAGAGGGAAGTTCGTCCGCAGCCATCAACTTTATATACTGCTCTAAATTGCCCAGGTCCACGGAGGGCCCGGCAAACTGATCCTGGGCCGCGGCAATGGAACGCTTGAACCCGAAGAACTCGTTAAGCAGCTTTAAAATATCCGACTTGGTGGTGACAACGGCAGAGACCTTCATATGACTGGCTAAGGCGATATCTTCCATGACCTCTATGTTAAAGGGATTGGGCGTTGCCACGGTCAGAAATCCATCCTTGACCCCGATAGGAACGACTAAGTGTTTCATGGCAAAGGTGTGGGGAATAGTGCCGGTCACCAGGTTCAGATCCAGCTCCAACGGATCGATCTTTTTATACGGGATCTTCCACTCCTTTGCCAGTGCCTGGAAGATAATCTCCTCATCCAGTTCCTTTTCAGGATTATTCGCCCTGTTCAGGTTCAGGGTGCTGATTACATCTACAATCGTTATAGGACTCTGGGGCCTGCCCTTGGAGGACGTAGACGTCTGCTTCACTGCCCGTGCCCTTTCCAGTTTTTTTTGAATCCCGACCCGTTTACTCAGGATTTCCTTTTTCTGGTCCTCTGATATGAGGCCGTATTTTATAAGGATCCCGCAAACGCTTTCAGTGGAAAACGGATTATCCCGCTTTTTTGGCATTTTAATCACCTTTTTTAAAAAGATATAAAAGCTCAAACAAGATAGTTAATCTTATCACCTTCATTTCTGCAATAAAAGCCTTTTTTGCTCAAAACCAGTAGGGTCCCGCCTTGCGGGACCCAAATGCCTCAGCCGACACGGCTGTACAGTAAACCCGGGACCATCCTGACATAGCACGGCCCTGTCAAAGACTAATCAAATCAATGGTGAAAATCCCCCTCAATCCCCCTTTAGAAAAGGGGGAGGGTAAGAATCCTCCCTTTAACAAAGGCGGAGTTAAGGATTTCCCCCCTTTTTAAAGGAGGGGGAACTTCCGTTTTATGATTAATAAAAAGTAAGTCATTTCATACTCTTCCCCCTTTTTTTAAAGGGCAAACTCCCCCTTCGCCCCCCTTTTTAAAAGGGGGGATAGGGGGATTTTCTCTGTCTGCCATTTGGACTTTGACGTTTCTCTGTCCTTTAGCCTTGCGCCAGCCGCGTTTTGCGGGTATCATGCCATTTGCGGTGGGCCGGTTTTTTCCAACCGGGGCATATGGTTTTCACTCCCTGACTTATAATCCCTGGGGAGCGGCATATGCAGATGATCGCCCGCCTATTTGGCATTAGTTTTGCGGCCTTCAAGAGCGCAATATTTTTTTGCTGGTCAGACATTTACTTTTTATTATAGTGTTCAAGAAAATCATTTTCTTAAGCTGTATAAGTCCTGCCTGCGGGACATTTCATAAAATCGCAAAGCGGTTTTATAAAGGAATACACATACGGAAAAACTTATCACTGATATACGAATCATTTCATGAGATTCAAAATAAACGCATTATAGACAATGGCAAGAATTAGTTTCAAACCTACCTTGCCAATGGGAAGAAATCGGGGGATGCCTAATGGAAATCCAGAAAATTTATATAGGCGAGAATGATACCGTCGTAGTCCGATGCCCAAAGTGTAAGGAGGCAAAGGCGGTTCCTGCTCTAAAACTTAAAGAAAAACACAGATTCAAGGTGCGATGCTCCTGCAAGGCTGTTTTTGACGTTCAGCTGGAATTCAGGAAACAGTATCGAAAGGAAACGAATCTTGAAGGGTTTTTTGAAAAGCTTTCGGAATCGGACAAATGGGGAGATATCCGGATGGAAAGCATTTCCACCGGATCTCATGCCCTCAAGTGCAGGATAAAGAATATCTCCGTACTCGGCATCGGCTTCAGCTCAATTGCAACACACAAACTGAATAAAGGGGATCATATAAAGTTGATATTTACCCTTGATGATTCAGTATCTTCTAAGGTTGAAAGGAAGGCTGTTGTAAGAGGCGTAAGCGATAACTACGTGGGGTGTGAGTTCTTTGAAAGCGATAAGCACAATCCGAAGATTGGATTTTATGTGCTTTAACTATGACAAACTCGTGAAAGTCAAGAATTCCATTTTTCCGTCATTCCGTCCCGGATCGGAGTCCGGGATGACGGCCAAGACGGAATCCAGTTTTTCCAATAGGATCTGGACTCCGGCTTTCGTCCATCCTCCATAGCATTGCGGAGGACGGGCCGGAGAGACGAACTTTGGGACTTTTTACGAGTCCATCAATCTTAAAGGGAGGTAAAAAAATGAAAGTGCTTTTCATGTTTTTACTGTCGTCAATCTTTTTTGTTCCGCTCAACACATTTGGTGGGTGTATAAAGGGTGATTGCGGCAATGGTAAAGGGACCCTCACCTATACTGACGGGACCAAATACGTGGGGCAATTTAAGAAAAATAAGTTTAACGGCAAGGGTGAGATGACCTATCCCGACGGGACCAAATATGTAGGGGAGTTTGTAAACGATAAATTTAACGGGGAAGGCAGAATGACCTTTGCTAACGGGAACATATATTCCGGTCAGTTCGAGGATGGCAGGTTTATTGAAGGAAAAGGTGAAATGACTCTTGCCAACGGCAATAAATATGTAGGTGAGTTCAGCAATGGCAAGTTTAACGGACGGGGAACAATGATCGCAAAAGATGGAACTAAATATGTAGGGCGGTTCGTGGACAATAAATTTGATGGAGAGGGCGAGATGGAGTTTCCCACTGGTGGCAAATATGTCGGCGAATTTAAGGATAACAAGTTTAATGGACAGGGGATCCTGACCTTTTCCGACGGTAGAGAATTGGAAGGTCAGTTTAAAAATGGTGAGTACGTTAAAGAGGAGAAACCCTAAGACCGCGTATTATTAAAGAACGCAAGCCTGACAACCGCTTATCCTTATCCTCCTCTTCCTCCCACTTCTCTTTTTAAAAGACAATGTCATTAATTTAAGGCCCAGAACCGGCGCAGGCATCTTCCAATGTAGCGCAGGGCTTCAGCCCTGCCCGGAACCCGTGCAACACGGCAGGGCTGAAGCCCTGCGCTACGCTTTAAGTTAATGATATTTTTTAAAAGTATGTAAAGTTTTACCAAAAAGTAGAAAAGTTTTACATACTTATTGGCAAAGTTTTACATACCTGTGGACTATGTACCTTTGTTATAATCCGCTAAATTAATACCAAATTTAAAACATATCCCTGAAATTAATCTGGCATTTTTCTTGCAGCCTCTCAAGTGCACTTAGGTTTTTTCATGTTAATCTTGACAATCTCGTAAAAAGTCGCTTCCACTTGTCATTTCGAGCCTCCGGCCCGGAGGGCGAAGCGAGAAATCTTTAACGTGTAACCAATTGAAAATATAAGATTTCTCCCTGTGGTCGAAATGACAGATTCATTAAGTGGGACTTTTTACGAGTCCATCAATTTTGACAATCTCGTAAAAAGTCAAGGATTCCCTTTTGGCGTCATTCCGGCGGAAGCCGGAATCCAGTGTTTTCAGAAATTTATGGCTGACCTGGACCCCGGCTTGGTCGTCATCCCGGACTCCGATCCGGGACGGGGTGACTACTTTTTATGATTCCATCAATCTTTAATCTTTACAACTATAAGGAGGGTCACATGCGGATTAAGAAAATTTTCATGCTGTTTTTATGTATCGTATTAGCTATCATTTTTTTACCCTATAATATCAGTGCTTACGAGATTGTTATTGATACTTATGATCTTGACGTGGCAGACGGCTCAACAACAAGTGGTACAATTATTATCACGGATCTTACTGTGGCGGGCGACTATGGCGTGGACATATATTTTACAGAATATACAGAAATTGTGAGGTCGGGTAACTTTGACGGCCTAAATTTTCTGACTCTTGATCCATATCCTGCGTATTCACCAGATGTGTCTTTGTGTATCGAGTTGGATGGAGATACACCCGTAATTACAGTTTTACAAATGATTGGAGACGATAACAATGGCTATATGCGTGAATTGTTCTTCTCTGATGAACTTGGGTGGCCATCTATTTCCGATGATAACAATTTTGCTTATTATGATGACGTCGAAAGTGTTGCGGTCGACTGGACAACTCAGCCCATCCCCGAACCCGCCACAATGCTCCTTTTGGGTTCCGGCTTATTAGGGCTTGCAGGTTTCAGGAAGAGGTTTAGGAAGCGCTAATCAAACATGAATAGTTAGAAATAAAAAAGGCAGGGTCCTTCCCCTGCCTTTTTTATTAGATATCCGTAACTCAGGTTGTCAGGTTCACGGTTCACACCTGTCTTTCATCAATCTAACCCCTGGCCCAGACCTGGTTTAGGATTACTTTTCATAGAATCCCTGGGCATAGTGTTCAGAAGAACCGTTTTAAAGCGCACGTTACGTCGCACCAGGGCGGGCTTGAACCCTGAACCTCTGAACGTTGAACCTGAGCAGTTACAGATATCCTTGCTTTCTATTTCTGGTTTACGGCTAAATATGCGGTGATAAACTGACCCACGGTTTCTTTCACTTTATCCCGTACAACATTCAAACTCCTGCTATACCCAAATTCCTGTTTTTTCCAGGTAACGCCTGTTAGGTTGACAACAGGCTTTCGCGCGAGCCAGACCACCTGCCGAATTTGAACGATAATATTGTAAACCCTTAAATCCGTATCTTTTATCTCTTGAACATCCGTGATCACTTCAAGACGGGCCAGAGGATAGCTCCGAACGCTCTTGAACCTGTCATATTCTTCTTCAGAAAGGAGTTTAATCCCTGCCTTTCGAAGTTTTTTTTCAGCATCCGACCGTAACTGGCGGGTAGTAAGGCCCTTCTCTTCGACTTCAGGGTCAACCGGCTCTATAAGCAAATATATGCTCTTAAGGCCGGCAAGAGTAGTACGGGTACGCTCATCATCCTGTGAGAATACGAGATGATCCGGCATAATCAGGGCCAGGAGCGTAATTATTCCAACGACACAACAAATGCGTTTGCAAGGACTCATAGACACTACCTCCCTTTATCCTAACGTTGCATAAACAACACGGCTTAGTATTATTTAATCAACCACAATGATTCAATCGCATTTTCTGCGTTTTTGATAAAGCCAACGAGCTTTCCCTGGACAAACAAATAGCTCGGTGCGTTCATCTCTTCCGGCGTGTGGTATAATACATAAGATGCAAGAGGGATCAAAGTATCATCGATCACCACTTCATCCCCTGCTATCCGGTCAATTCGCCCAAAGCCGTCAAACCCATTGGGATAATGTTTGGGCAGCACGACTTCCGGTTTAACTTGTCCTTGCGCATAGCTAAGACTTGAAGGGATAGCAGTATTGGCAAGGAATAGTGCCAATCCAATACAGATCAGGATAGTCTTCGTCGTATTAAGAGACATCTTCCACCTCCCACTTCTATTTTATTCAAATTCCATCCAGTAAATTATGCCCAGGCGCGCCCCTTTTTCCTTCAGGGTCACGATGGTCCCCACATTCGTACTAAAGTACTTCATCTCTTCTTCTCCAACTTGTAATATGGCGGGCGGCTGGAGATGTCCCGGATATGTTATGCCGGTTGGGGCAACCCAAATAGGCGTCTCCCCTTCGCCTGCGATATTGATAAGGTCATTTTCATCAATCACCCCATCATTATTAATATCAAACTGAGCTTCTGTGAGCCTCCCGCCTGTACAGGCATCCATTTCCATAATAACGGAATTACCACCCGTACCACATGGGGAATACTCAGGAATAAAGCTTACCTGTATCGCTTTTCCCTCTCTGATAAGGAGGTCACTGGCCACCCTCTCCCCAATGTCAGGCAGATCAAAGTACCATCCCACATTAGCTTCAGGATCAGCATCGCCCACTCCGTCCGGGTCGCATGGCGTATCACCTTCAGCGCCGCTGCAATTTTCATCAGATGTGGTCACAGTCCAAACAGGGACTTTATCGGTAAGTATCCTCAGGCTTTGACCTGTTTGTGTAGTAAAATCGCCCTCAACTACGGTCTGCTGTAACAGGGTCACTGTGTCCGGCTGGTTTGAGAGTTGAGGCGTGGAGCCCCTCTCGAAAGACCCGATATATTCACCGTCGTCATCATCATCGCCGTAGTCCCATATCCCATAAATGGTCTGGGTTCTGGAATCCGCAAAATCGCTCTCCCCTAAATATTTCCCGGTTCCAACAATGACCATATAGCCATGTTTTTCACAATGATAAATCACTTCAGGTTTAGTGGTGATGGGCTGGTCATCAAACCCGATACCCCCGGGACCCTTGGCCTTAAATACAGGCCTGGGGGTTCCGTCATCCAGGTCTTTACCATCAACCACATCTTGATAGGCTACTGACCAGTTGTTATAGTCGCTGTCGGTCAGGTCAAACTTCCACAAATTACCCTTAAGATCCCCGGCAAATACATAATCCACTTTCATGTCAGCATTAACATCTACCGCGATTGGCGTTGAAAGCCCATTGCATGAACCGACCCCGGTATCTATCTTTCTCAGCACGTTGCCGTCTGCAGGATCCATGATAAAAAGCACCGCGTGGCTGTTTATGCTGTTATACCCGTTTCCAAATATCATTATCCAGTTAGCGTCCTCAGTATTATTCGTTTGAACAATAGCGGGCCTGCTGTATGAAAACCCGAGATCGTCAATATCCGCCTGGTCCGTACCGGATCTCGGGTATTCCCACAAGACCCTGTCGGCTAACTCATCTTCTGTTGTAATTAAGCCAGGATCCGTTATATTAAGGGCATAGTAGCCTTTTCCGCCTTTTGCCAGTCCTCCTACCAGTATAGCAGTGTCCTGGTCAT